>CANHTE010000231.1 GCA_947462945.1 Acetobacteraceae bacterium | reverse complement strand
GAGCATCCAGGAGGCGCTGCATTGCTACACCTGGTGCGGCGCCTATAGCAGCTTCGCGGAGAACCAGCGCGGCACGCTGGAGCCGGGGATGGATGCGGACATCGCCATCCTCTCCCAGGACATCACGGCCCTGTCGCCCGAGGCATACCGTGACATGCGCTGCGATGTGACGCTGCGTGGCGGCATCGCCATCCATGACCGGCATCATGAGTTCAGGCATGGGGAATTGGCCTGATGCTGCGCCATGCCATGCAGCGCATCGGCCTGGCCATTCCGGTGCTGTTCGGCGTGCTGCTGATCGGCTTCCTGCTGATGCAGGTGGTGCCGACAGACCCGGCCACGGTGCGCGCCGGCCCCCAGGCCACGGCCGAAATCGTCGCTGCCATCCGCACCGAATTGGGGCTGGATCAGCCGATCTGGGTGCAGTTCGGCATTTATCTCGGCCGGCTGGCGCAGGGGGATCTGGGCGTTTCCATCATCAACAACGTGCCCGTCACGCAGGAATTGGGTGCGACCATCGGCCCGACGCTGGAGCTGATGTTCGCCGCATTGCTGTGGTCCATCCCGGCCGGGATTTTCCTGGGCACCATCGCGGCGTATTGGCGCGGCTCGCTGCTCGACAAGTTCATCATGGCGATCAGCGTGGCCGGCGTTTCCGTGCCGGTGTTTTTCCTGGGGCTGGTGCTGATCTGGTTCGTCGGCTTCCAGTGGCAGCTTCTTCCCTTTACCGGGCGCGGCGGGCCGCTCTGGAGCATGGATGGCATTCGCGCCCTGATCCTGCCGGCGGTGACGCTGGGCGGCGTGCTGGTCGGGCCCGTCGCGCGGATGACGCGCACGGCGGTGGTGGACACACTCTCGGCCGATCATGTCCGCACCGCCCGCGCCAAGGGCCTGGCCGAGCATCTGGTGGTGCTGCGCCACGCGCTGCGCAATGCGCTGATCCCCGTGGTGACGCTGATCGGGCTGCAAATCGGCTTCCTGCTGGGCGGTGCGGTGGTGACGGAGACCATCTTCTCCTGGCCCGGCGTCGGGCGCCTGGCGGTGGGCGCCATTCTCTCGGCGGATTTCCCGATGGCGCAGGGCACCATCATCGTGCTGAGTGCGGGCTTCATCCTGATCAATCTGACAGTGGACCTGCTCTATGCCGTGCTCGACCCGCGGGTGCGGCAGTCATGAGTGCCGTGATCGCGCCGCCGCCGTCGGATGACCCGAGCGCCGAAGGGCGCGGAGGGCTGAATCCGCCGGCCAGCCAAGTGGCGCCGCGCCGGCCATCCCCGATCCGCATGCTGATGCGCGATACGGGCGGCGCCATCAGCCTGTTCTTCGTGCTGCTCATCATCGCCGCGGCCCTGTTGGCGCCCTGGCTGGCGCCGCGTGATCCGTTCGAGACGGACCTGATGGCCATCATGCAGCCGCCCTCGGCCGAGTATTGGTTCGGCACGGATGGGCAGGGGCGGGATATTCTGGCGCGCATGCTCTATGGCCTGCGCGTGACGCTGGGGATGGGCCTTGCCTCACTCATTGCCGGCGGGGTGCTGGGGGCGTTGATCGGCTTCCTGGCCGCCTTCTACCGCCGGGTGGATGGGCTGCTGATGCGGCTGATGGACATCCTGCTCAGCTTCCCGGCCATTCTGTTTGGCCTGGCCCTGGCCGCCATCTTCGGCCCGGGGCTGACTTCGGTGATCATCGCGCTCTCCATCGCCACCGTGCCGCTGATGGCGCGCATCGTGCGCAGTTCGGCGCTGGTGGTGATGGGGCTGGACTATATCGAGGCCGCGCGCGCCATCGGCATGAGCGATGCGCGGCTGATCACCCGGCACCTGGCGCCGAACTGCCTTTCGGCGATTTTCGTGTTTTCCACGCTGCGCTTGGGGCAGGTGATCCTGCTGGGCTCGGCTCTGTCCTTCCTCGGCCTCGGTGCGCAGCCGCCCTTGGCGGAATTGGGCGCCATGGCGGCGCAGGGGCGCAACTTTCTGTTCATCGCGCCGCATATCAGCGTGATACCCTCACTCGGCATTTTCGTGATCGTGTTGGCTTTCAACCTGCTGGGGGATGCGCTGCGTGACGCGCTCGACCCCCGGCTGAGAATCTAGATGGGTCCGATCGCTCCGGCCGCTTCGCCGGGGCGTGAATCGGCCCCGCAACCTTGGTATGGAGAATCCACGCATGCTTCGCACTTGGAAACGCGCCGCGTTGGGCGGCCTTGCCGCGCTCGGCCTGGCTGTGACGGCCCAGGCCCAGACCCAGCCGCGCAACCAGATCACCATCATGCGCGAAATCGACAGTGACCGGTATGATCCGCACCGCTCCACCGCGCTCGCTGGTGGCGAGGTGCTGACCATGCTGAGTGACACGCTGGTCAGCATGGATTTCGATATGCGGACCATTCAGCCGGGCCTGGCCGCGCGCTGGGATGTCTCGCCCGATGGGCTGACCTATACCTTCCATCTGCGCACCGACGTCACCTTCTGCGACGGCAAGCCCTTCACGGCCGAGGACATGGCCTTCAGCCTGAACCGCTGGATCGGCCGCACCACGCCGCGCGTCGTCTCGCCCGTCGCCTGGCGTGCCGGCAATGTGAAGGAAATCCGCGCCACCGGCCCGCATACGCTGGTCTATGAGTTGAATGAGCCGTTTGGCGAATTGCTCTCGCAGCTCACGCTGTTCTTCGGCTCGGCGCTGGACCCCGCCGCGGTCGAGCGGCTGGGCGATAATTTCGGCGTGCAGGGCTTCAACGGCACCGGCCCTTATTGCTGGGGCAGCTGGACGCCGCGCAACGAAATGGTGCTGACGCGCCACCCGACCTATCGCTGGGGCCCGCCCAGCCTGGAAAATCGCGGCCCGGCGCATGTCGAGCGCATTGTCTGGCGCGTGATCCCCGAAGCGGCAGCGCGCGTGGCCGCCCTCCAGGCCAATCAGGCGGATGTGACGAACTACATCCCCGAAGCCTTCTGGGACGCCATTCGCCGCGTGCCCACGGTCACCATCTCCCAGCAGCCCAATTACTTCTGGGACTTCTTCATGGGCTTCAAGGTGGACAAGCCCGTGGTGAGTGACGTGGCGATCCGCCGCGCCGTGCACCAGGCGGTGAACCGCGAAGGCCTGGTCCGCGCCGTCTGGTCCGGCCATGCCGAAGTGGCGCGCAACATCGTGAATCCGCGCGCGGCCGATTACGATGCGCAATCCGATGCGATGGTCCCCGCCTTCGACCAGGCCGCCGCCCGCCGCACGCTGGATGAGGCCGGCTGGCGCATGGGCACTGATGGCGTGCGCGTGAAGGACGGCCAGCGCGCCACCTTCCTGCTTTATGGCATCAACACTTTGGCCAATCAGCGCTCGGGCGAGATCATCCAGCAGGCGTTGCGCCAGGTTGGCATTGAGATGCGCATCCAGTTGTTTGACGCGACCGTCGCCTGGGGCCGGCTGGCCACGCAGGAATTCGACGCGTTTTTCCTCAGCTATCCGTATGTCTCGGCCACCGATGCGCTCAGCCTCTACTGGCACAGCCGCAACCGCCCCACGCCCAACCGCATGAACTGGGCCAACCCGCAGACCGATGCCTGGCTGGAAGGGGCGCGCCGCGCCATTGACCCGGCCGAGCGCGCCACACTCGCCGCCAATATCCAGCGCCAACTGGCGCAGGAGGCGCCCTGGCTGACGCTGGCCCGAAGCCAGATGCTGGTCTTTGCCGGGCCGCGCGTCACGGGCGCGCGGGCGCATGGGCTCTATGGCATTGGCATCTACAAGGGCCTGGATTTGAGGGTGCGCTGAACCATGACCATCACGCTCATCAAGAATGCCGATCTCGTCGTCGCCTGGGATGAGGGCGAGAAGCGGCACGCCTATCTCCCCGGCGGCGATGTCGCCTTTGAGGATGGCGTGCTGCGCTTTGTCGGCCGTGGCTATGAAGGCACGGCCGATGTGGAGATTTCCGGCAGCGGCATGATGGTCATGCCGGGGCTGGTGAACATCCATTCCCACCCGACCAGCGAGCCGATGAACAAGGGGTTGATTGATGAGATCGGCTCCCCCGGCCTTTATAATTCCTCGCTCTATGAGTTCATGCCGATTTTTCGGTCGGATGCGGAAGCCGTCCCCGACTGCGTGCGGGTCGCGCTTTCCGAATTGCTGCTGAGTGGCGTCACCACCCTGGCTGATCTTTCCATGGCGCATCCCGGCTGGCTCGATCTGCTGGCGG
>CANHTE010000230.1 GCA_947462945.1 Acetobacteraceae bacterium | reverse complement strand
TGGGCGTAGTCTTCCAGATATTGCCCGCCCGCATACATCAGGCCGACGATATTGGCCGCCAGCGGTTCACCCATCGCGAGCCCTGCGCCCATGGCCAGGGCCGCGATCAGATCCAGCCCGAAGGCGCCCCGGCGCAAGCTGCGAAGCATCTCGGCAATGAGCAGGATCAGGACGGGCAGCGTGCCGAGCGCGAAGGCAACCTCAGGCCGCCCGCCCCCCCACCAGAGAAGGCCGCCGCCCAGCAACCCCAATAGCGGACAGGCGACGAGGGCGCGCCGATCCGCCAGTGGGTTCACCCCTGCACCGCCGCACCCGCCGCGCGCAGGGCCGCCGGCAGCGGCACCGTCTCGGACTGCGCCGCGCGCTTCACATAGACATGGGTGAAATGCCCCTCCGCCGCCGCGATGTCCTGCTCATTGCGGAACAGCGCCAGCGCATAGGTGATGGAGGAGGTGCCCAGCCGCGTGACGCGCAAGCCGCCCGTGATCTCATCCGGGAAGGCAAGAGGCGCGTGATACCGGCAGCCCGTCTCGACCACGAGGCCGACATGCTCGCTCGTGCCCAAATCCAGCACGCCATGCGCCAGTAGGAAGCGCGCCACGATCGTATCGAAGAAACTGTAGTGCTGGACGTTGTTCATATGGCCGTAGATGTCGTTATCCATCCAGCGCGTGGCCATGGGCAGGAACCATCGGTAATCGGCCCGGCTGCCTGGCGGCGCCCTCATGCCAGCGCTTCCCTGACAATCGCCTCATCCACGCAGACATCAAAATCCGGAATGTGGGGCAGGGCGCCGGCGCGGATCATCGCCTCGCCCAGGGCCTGGAAGGCGGCGCGCGGCATATGCGGGCCATCCGTCCAGAGGTTCGAAGCCTGATAGCGCGCCACCGCACGCTCGCGCGTCGCATGCGGCAGATCGGGGAAGCGGGCTTCCAGCAGGGTGGCGATTTCGGCGGGGCTGGCGGTTTCCATCCAGCGCAGGGTTTCGCTCAGCGCGCGCACCATGCCGCGCATGGCCCCGCGGCGCGAGGCCAGCGTGTCCTCCGTGCTGTAGAGCGAGCTATAGGCCATGGGCCCCGTGCTGGCCTGGCTGAACCAGACGGCGCCGCCCGCCTCTTCCACCGTGGAGGCGAAGGGCTCGAACACCTGGATGGCGTCCAGCTGGCCGGCGAGCAGGGCCGCCACATTCTCGGCCATGGTGCCGCCGGCGCGGTCCTTGACCTTGCGGCCGCCGGCGCGGGCCACAGCATCGGCCAGGCACCAGACGGGGGTGGGCACCTCGGTCACCAGGCCCAACCGAAATCCATTGAGTTCGGCCAGATGCAGCCCCTCACGCGGGGCACGTCCCATGATGAGAAAGGGGTCCCGCATGATGACGGCGCAAAACGCCGTGAGCGGCGAGGTGGGGTCCGCCGCGCGGTGCTGCATGACGCGCATCGGTCCGCTCCAGGCGAGGTCGGCGCGGCCGGCCAGCACGGCTTCGGCGGCCAGGGTGGGGGTGCCGGCGGTTTCCATGCGCAGGTCAATCCCGTGGCGGGCATAGGCGCCGCGCGCCTCCGCCAGGTAATACGGGGCATAAAACAGCGCGCGGAAGGGTTCGGCCAGGATCAATGTATCGGGCATGGCGGCAGGATGCTTCGGTTTTGCCGGGTTTGCCACTCCCCCGGGGAGGCTTCGGCGGCCCTAGGCCGGCCGGTGCCGGCCCAGCAGCAGCCGCGCCGTCAGGGCGGCCCCGCCCGCCAGCCCGATGGTGAGGGACATGGGCAGGCTTGTTCCGTCATGCAGCACGGAAAGGACGGCGCCCGCCAAGGCGCCCATGCCGAATTGCAGCGTACCCAGCAGCGCCGAGGCGGTGCCCGCCATATGGGGAAAGGGCGTGATGGCAATCACGGTGCCGACCGGCAAGGCAATGCCGAGCAGCGAGACGTAGAGAAAGATCATCGCATATTGCGCCAGGAAGGGCGCATGCAGCGCCGTGAGCGCCACCAGGGCCAGGCCGCTTGCTGCAATCGCGCCCATGGTGAGGTTGAACAGCCGCTCTCGCCCCAGCCCAGCCGCAAGCCGCGCCGAAACCTGTGAGACGGCGACAAAGCCCGCCGCCGCGCCGCCGAACAGCCAGCCGTAATGTGCCGGCGCCACGCCGTTCAAGGTGATGAACACGAAGGGCGAGCCCGCGATATAGGCGAACATGCCCGAGATGGCGAAGCCCGAAGCCAGCGCCACCCCCATGAAATGCCCATTGCCCAGAAGCCCCGCATAGCCCCGCAGCACCTCGGCCAGGGAGACGCGCCGCCGCCGCTCCTCCGGCAGGGTTTCGGGCAGAAGGAACAGGCACAGCAGCAGTGCGGTCAGCCCCACCAGGGCCAATAGCCAGAAGATGGCGCGCCAGCCGAACCAGGCGGCGACATACCCGCCCAGCAGTGGCGCCAGGATGGGCGCCACGCCCATCACCAGCATCAACCGCCCCATCAGCCGCACCGGGTCCAGCACGTCCGAGACATCGCGCACCACAGCGCGGGAGATCACCATGCCCGCGCAGCCGGCCAGTGCCTGCAACAGCCGCAGCGCGATCAGCGCGTCCATGCTGGTGGCCAGCGCACAGGCGGCCGAGGCGAGGATATAGACCACCAACCCGGCAAAAAGCGGTCGCCGCCGGCCCAGCCGGTCGGAAAGCGGGCCATGCAGCAATTGCCCCAGCGCCATGCCGATGAAATAGGCGGCGAGCGTGAGCTGTACGCCCTGCATACCCCCACCCAGGCTTTCCCCGATTTCGGGGAAGGCGGGGAGATACATGTCAATGGAAAGCGGGCCGAAGGCGGCAAGCAGACCCAGAATGCCAGCCAGCCGGCCCGAGGATTTCATGCTGCGCCTTTAGCCGGGCGGGGGCAGGAAATCCACCTCATGCAGGGCAGAGAGGCGCATCACCTCGGCCGGGTCCGGCACGTTATGGATGGCCTTGAACAGATCATGCAGGCGCCGCGCCGGGCTGACCCAGAAGAAGGCGCGGGCAGGGGCGCCGCTCTCGTTGAAATAGCCGTGCATGATGCCGCGCGGCATGCGGACCAGGTCCCCGGGCCGGGCGAAATGCGTCTGGCCGTCGAGAATGAGCTTCCATTCGCCTTCCAGCATCAGGATGTACTCATCCTGCGTGGGGTGGATATGCGGCGGCACGAAGGTGCCGGGCGGCGAATTGGCCACGAAGGAGAAGCAATCCTCGGTGGACTGCTTGGGATGGTAAATCTGGCCCAGGATGTTCCAGGTGACGCCATCCAGCCCGGCTCCGGCCGGGGTGATTCCTGCGATTTCAGTCATGTTGCTTTCCTTATCTGATGCGCGCCGGACTTGGATGGCGGGCCATGCCGCACAGCATGTTGGAGGGGATTTACGCCGGTGAAAACCGCCCGCCCTCGCGCAGCCGGCGCGCGTGTTCCGGATTGACCGCGCCCTCCGGCATGCGGCCCGCCGCCAGTGCCGCGATCTGGCGCACCGTATCCATGGCCTGATGTTCGGCCGCCGCCGGGGTCAGGCCGCCCAGATGCGGGGTGGCGATCACATCGGGGCGCGCTGCCAGGCGCGGATGGGGCATCTGGTCCGGGTAGCTGCCCACATCCAGCGCCGCGCCTGCCAGATGGCCGGAATCCAGTGCGGCCTCCAGCGCTGCCTCATCCACCAATTCCCCGCGCGAGAGGTTGATGAAGAAGGCGCCCCGGCGCATCGCCCCGAAGCAAGCGGCATTCATCATCTCGTGCGTCTCGGGCGTGGAAAGGGCCAGGCAGACCACGATGTCGGAAGCGGCCAGGACCTCGGCCAGTTCATGCGTGCCGCAGGCAGGGTCATATGCCAGCACCCGCATGCCCAGCGCGCCCGCCAGCTCCGCGAGCCGCCGGGAAATCCGCCCATACCCCACCAGCCCGAGTGTGGCGCCCGAGAGTTGCAGGCTGGGCTTCACCTCCGGGATGCGGCCGGCCCGATATTCCAGCACGGACCGACTGACGCCGCGCGCCAGATCCACCATGAAGCCCAGCGCCAGTTCGGCCACAGCATCCACAAAGCCCGGCGTAGCGCGGGTGACGAGGATGCCCTGGCGGGAGGCCGCCGCGACATCCACCGTGCTGATATCCACGGCACAGCGCAGGAAGGCTTTCAGTGTGGGGGCTTGCCCGAAGGTGGCGGCACTGCCCGGGCTGCCGCGATAGGCGAT
>CANHTE010000229.1 GCA_947462945.1 Acetobacteraceae bacterium | reverse complement strand
ATACCCACGCGGCCCCGGCGCATGACTGGCTGCAGATCACCGGCGGCGCCATCGGCTGCGGCGTGCCGCTGGCGACGGGCGCGGCAATTGGCGGGGGCGGGCAGCGTGTCATTGCGCTGCAGGCCGATGGTTCGGCCATGTACACGGTGCAGGGGCTCTGGACCCAGGCGCGCGAAAAACTTCCGGTGACGACGATCATCCTCTCCAACCGGAAGTATCAGATTCTGATCGGGGAATATCAGAATGTCGGCGCGAATCCGGGACCGACCGCGATGAACATGCTCGACCTCGGCAACCCCGATATCGGCTGGGTGAAGCTGGCCGAGGCGATGGGGGTGGAGGCCGCCCAGGCCACCACGCTCGATCAGGTGGCGGATTTGCTGGCGCAAAGCATCGCCCGGCCTGGGCCATTTCTGATCGAATTGGTGATCTGAACGGGGGCCTCACGGAGGCCGTCTTTCCAGGGCCCGGTTGTCAGGGTGTGGCGGCAAAGCCTCGCCCCATCAAAGCCTCACCCCCATCAAAGCTGGGCCCCGCATGATGCGGGGGCCCGGCCGGGGGAAATCCGACCGGGCCTGACGGACCGGACCTCCGCCAAAGGCGCGGCCGGGTCGCAGCCTGTTGCGCTGGGCTGGACCAACCAGACCAGTCCCGCCCCGCCATCCCCGGCAGGATTGGCCCGGCCGGCTTCATCATGCGCCTCAACGGGCCTCGGTTATGGCCGGGAAGCACGCCGTCCATGAATGTGGGCGCGCGCCTTGATCCAGGCCTGCATCCAATTGCCCGGCCGCCTGGGCGTTTCCTGCGCCGCAAGACCGATCCCGGCCGTCAGCTGCGCGCAGAAGCTGTGCCAAGCCGGAGCACGCTCCGTTCGCAAGGGCTCACGCCACCCGCTCAGGCTTTTTGGTTTCGGGCAGCCTTATCCGCTCAAACGATCCCGTTTGAACGGAGGAGGATCAAACTCCCTCGATTGTCCAAACCTCCGGGGTTGAACCCAAGGGGCAATCCCCCGCCTTTCCGGCGCGGGGAACGATCTTCCATGCCGGTCTTCACCGCCCATGCCCGGGGCCGCAGGCGACCCGTCTTCACCCGTTATCGGCATCCAGCGCATAACCGGCCGAGCGCACCGTGCGGATCAGGTCCATCTCCCCCTCGCTGTTGATGGCCTTGCGCAGCCGGCGGATATGCACATCCACTGTGCGCAGCTCCACATGGATATCGCGGCCCCAGACGGCATCCAGCAGCTGCTCCCGTGTGAAGACGCGCCGCGGGTGGGACAGGAAGAACTCCAGCAGCCGGTATTCCGTCGGCCCCAAATGCAGGGCGCGGCCGTTGCGGGTGACGCGATGCGCGTCCTGATCCATCACCAGGTCCAGATAGGTGATGCTGCCCTTGGCCGAAACATTGGAGGAACGGCGCAGCAAGGCGCGAATCCGCGCCATCAGCGCTTCCACCGCGAAGGGCTTGGCGATGTAGTCATCGGCACCGGTGTCCAGCGCGCGCACCGCATCCTGGTCCTCGGTGCGGGCGGTCACCATGATCACGGGCAGGTCCCGCGTGGCGGGCCGGCGGCGGATTTGCCGGCAAACCTCAATCCCTGACATGGCGGGCAACATCCAGTCGAGCAGGACGAGATCGGGCTTCGCTTCGGCAATTCGCAGCAAGGCCTCCTGCCCATCGGTCGCCTCTTCGACGTTGAAGCCCTGGCGCTCCAGATTGTAGCGCAGCAAGGCGAGCAGGGCCGCCTCATCCTCGACGACGAGGATGGTGGGCTTGGCCCCGCCATTGAAGCCTTCGGGCATCATGCGCACTCCTTTATGCGGGTGGATTGACCACCGCCGAGGAGGAGATATCCGCCTTCGGGCGATCCTCGGTCAGGGGGGTGCCGAGCACGGCGAAATGCACGCGCTCCGCAATGTTCGTCGCGTGGTCGCCGATGCGCTCCATGTTTTTCGCGATGAACAGCAGATGCGTGGCGGCGGTGATGTTGCGGGGGTCTTCCATCATGAAGGTCAGCATTTCGCGGAAAATGCCGTTATAGATGCCGTCAATGGGCTCATCATTGGCCCAGACTTCATCCGCCTTGCCGGAATCATCCTCGACCAGCGCGTCAATCGCGCCCTTCAGGTTTTCCTGCACAAGTTCGGCCATCCGCTCAAAGCCGTTCAGGCTGCCCAGCATGGGTTGCTGCGAGACGACGATGGCCCGCTTCGCGCCATTGCGGGCGTAATCACCGATGCGCTCCAGATCCTGGCTGATCTTCATGCAGGCGATGATCAGGCGCAGATCCTGTGCCATGGGCTGACGCAGGGCGAGCAGCCGGACGCAATACTGCTCGACCTCGCGCTCCATGTCGTCCAGCAGCTTGTCGCGCGCGACGACCTCGCCCGCCAGCCTGGTGTCCCGGCGAACCAGCGCATCGGCCGCGTCCGCCACCTGACGCTCCGCGAGACCGCCCATCCGCGCGATCATCTCGCGCAGACGCTTGAGCTCATCCTCGTAGGATTTGACGATATGGGAGGGGGAACCGTTGGGCATCGCCATGCTCCTCAAAATTCAGAAAATTGGGTGGGCACGCGAAGGCATGCGCCGCGCGGGCCGGTGCTGTGGGAAACCGGCTGGGGGGACAGGGCGAAGTTCTGCATGAAACCTCAGCCGAACCGGCCGGTGATGTATTCCTGCGTCTTCTGCTGCTTGGGCGCCGTGAACATCTCGGCCGCCGGCGCCACTTCGATCAGCTCACCCAGGTAGAAGAAGGCCACCTGGTCAGCGCAGCGTGCGGCCTGCTGCATGTTGTGCGTGACGATGGCGATGGTGAAATCGCGCTTCAACTCGTCAATCAGCTCCTCGATCTTCAAGGTGCTGATGGGGTCCAGCGCCGAGGTCGGCTCATCGAACAGGATCACCTCGGGCCTGACGGCGATGGTGCGGGCGATGCAGAGCCGCTGCTGCTGGCCGCCCGAAAGTCCCATGGCATTGCTTTGCAGCCGGTCCTTCACCTCACCCCAGATGGCCGCGCGGGAGAGTGCCCATTCGACGCGTTGGTCCATCTCGGCCTTGGAGAGCTTTTCATGCAGGCGAACCCCGAAGGCGATGTTCTCATAGATGGTCATGGGGAAGGGGGTGGGCTTCTGAAACACCATGCCGACCTTCGAGCGCAACTCGTTGATGTCCATGGAGGGGTCAATCAGGTTTCGCCCATCCATCATCACCTGGCCCTCCGCGCGCTGGCCGGGATAAAGGCTGTACATGCGGTTCATCACCCGCAGCAGGGTCGATTTGCCGCAACCCGAAGGGCCGATCATGCCGGTGACCTGGCGGTTCGGTAAGTTCAGGTTGATGCCCTTGAGCGACTTCGGCAAAGCGGGCCCATAGAAAAAATCGAGATTGGAAATCGTGATGCGGTTCTCGGTGTTGAGCACCGCGTCCGAGCGCACCTGCATGCCGCCGAAGCTGCCCGTGGCCTCGACATTCGTCTGTGTTTCGGAGTTCATGGCCTTGCCCTTGCTCAGATGCGCTTGCGCAGCAATGTGCGCGCGATGATGTTCACCAGAAGAACGCCGGCCGTGATCATCAGGGCACCCGCCCAGGCGATCTGAATGAGGTCGGGGAAGCCCGAATTGGCCTGCTGGTAGATGGCGACGGGCAGGCTGGCCATGGCCTTGCTCAAATCCCAGTTCACGATGTTGTTGCCGAAGCTGGTCAAAAGCAGCGGCGCCGTCTCACCCGCGATGCGGGCGAAGGCCAGCAGGATGCCCGTGACCATGCCCGACATGGCCGCGCGATAAGCCACCAGCGTGATCATCTTCCACTTGGGCGCGCCGAGCGCCACGACGGCTTCGCGCAGCGTATTGGGGATCAGCGTCAGCATGTCCTCGGTCGTGCGCACCACGACCGGGATCACGATGATGGAGAGCGCAAGCCCACCCGCGATGCCGGAAAATCCGCCCATCGGCAGAACCACGATCTGATAGATGAACAACCCCACCAGGATCGACGGCGCCGAGAGCAGCACGTCGGAGACGAAGCGGACCGCATTGCCCAGCGGCGTCTGGCGGGCATATTCCGAGAGGTAGGTGCCAACCAGGATGCCGATGGGCGTGCCGACGGCAACACCAATGCCGGCCTGGACAAAGCTGCCCAGAATGGCATGCACCAGGCCGCCGCTTTCCGCATCCGGATCGCCATAGGTGGTGGGGCGGAATTCCGT
>CANHTE010000228.1 GCA_947462945.1 Acetobacteraceae bacterium | reverse complement strand
GGACGGCCTGGTGGCCGGGCCTGCCCCGGGGGATGCTGGATGGACTGGTCCAGGTCGAGCCAGGCCCATCACCTGAATAAGCAAACGCCTGAATAAGGGGCCATCGCCCGCAAATGAGGCATCCACTCGGCCAAATGCTTGCTGAGCGAACTTCCCGCCCAGCCTGACGCCTCCAATTCATCTTGCCCAAGCCTGGCGCGGGATGATGGGATGCCGTCGTCGCTCTCGGTGGCAGCAGGAGGCTCCCATGGCCGGAAATCGTCGCTCCTTTCTCGAAAGGGCGGGTCTTGCCGTGGCGGGCACTGCCGGCCTCACGGCGGCATCGCCGCTCTCGCGCCCTGCCATCGCGCAAGGCGCGGCCAGCCGAAACACCTTGCGCTTCATCCCGCATGCCAATCTCGGCGCCGTGGATCCGGTGGCGACCAGCGGCTACATCGTCCGGAACTACGGCTTCATGGTCTATGACACGCTCTACGCCGTGGATGCCGAGTTCCGCACCCGCCCACAGATGGTCGAGGGGCACACGGTCTCGGGCAATGGCCTGCTCTGGCAGTTCCGCCTCCGCGAAGGGCTGCGCTTCCACGACAATGAACCCGTGCGCGCGGTGGATTGCGTGGCTTCGATCAAGCGCTGGGGTGCCCGGGACACGATGGGCCAGACGCTGATGCAGGCCACGGACGACATCCGCGCCACCAGTGACCGCGACTTCGAAATCCGGCTGAAGCGGCCCTTCCCCCTGATGCTCGACAGCCTGGGCAAGCTCTCCACCCAGGCGCTGTTCATCGTGCCGGAGCGTGTGGGCAATTCCGACCCGCAGGTGCCGAACAACGAGACCATCGGCTCCGGCCCCTTCCGCTTCGCCCGCAACCAATGGGTGCCGGGCAGCCTCGCCGTTTTCGAGAAATTCCCGGGCTATGTGCCGCGCAACGAGCCCAATAGCGGCGCCGCGGGCGGCAAGCACGTGCTGCTGGATCGCGTGGAATGGCGCATCATCCCCGATGCCTCGACCTCGGCCAGCGCGCTGCAGACGGGCGAGGTGGATTGGTATGAGCAACCCGCCTTCGATCTGCTGCCGACCATGCAGCGCAACCGCGACATCCGCATCGAGATCACCGATCCGCTCGGCTCCCTCATGATGATCCGCTTCAACCAGCTGCACCCGCCCTTCGACAAGCCGGCGATCCGGCAGGCGGTGCTGATGGCGGTGGATCAGGGCGCCTATCTGGACGCGGTGGTAGGAAATCTGCCGCAATACAAGGCGCTGTGCCGCAGCATGTATGCCTGCAACACGCCCCTCGGGCGGGACCAGGGGGCGGGCGTGATGCCGGCCAATCTGGAGCGCGCGCGCCAGGCCTTGCGTGCGGCCGGCTATGCCAATGAGAAGGTCATCATCCTCGGCGCCACCGACAACCCAGCAAACAACGCGATGGCCCAGGTGACGACCGACCTGCTGCGCCGCCTCGGCATGAATGTGGATCTGGTGGCGACCGACTGGTCCGCCCTGCTGGCACGCCGCGCCAACCGCAACGTGCCCGATCGGGGAGGCTGGAGCATTTTCCACACCTCATGGGTGGGGGTGGACGTGGCGGCGCCGGCGTTGCATCTGCCGCTTCGCACCCACGGCGCGCCCGCCTGGGCGGGCTGGCCCGATGACCCGCAGATCGAGGCGCTGCGCAACCAGTTCCTGGAAGCGCCCAACCCCCAGGAAGCCGAGCGAATCGCCATGCTGCTCCAGGCCCGGGCCTTCGAATCCGTGCCCTTCGTGCCGCTGGGGCAATTCATCCAGCCGACGGCGTTCCGGCGGAATGTGCAGGGGATCGTGAACGCGCCGGTGCCGTATTTCTGGGGGGTCAGCAAGAGCTGAAACAAGAGCCTCCGGCGGCTGGGGCCGAAAGGCCCCAGACCCCGATCCTAAGACTCCAGGAAACGGCTGATCCAGGTGGCCATTCGGGGGGAGTCATTGGGGGCCGCTAGGGATTCCATCGCGCTTTCGGTGCCGGCGCCGTAAAGCGCGCGCCTGGATTGCAGCAGCGCCACGCAGAAGCCTGGCGTGAATTCGGGGTGGCACTGGAAGGAAATCGCGTTGCCATAATCGAAGCCGGCATAGGGCGTGAAATCGCTGGCGATGGTCACGCGCGCGCCAGGCGGCGCCTCCACCACCTGGTCCTGGTGGGAGGCGGGCACGCAAACGGGCGCGGCGTCCTCCATCCAGGTGGCCTGCTCGCGCACCTCGTAGCGGTGCAGTCCGATGCCCCAGCCCTTGGGGGATTTCACCACGCGGCCGCCAAAGGCCTCGGCCATGATCTGATGGCCAAAGCAAATGCCGACCAGCTTCGCACGGCCCCGTGCCTCCGCCAGGAAAGTCTTCAGTGGGGCAATCCAGGGCAGGTCGTCATAGACCCCGGCGGCGGAGCCGGTGAGCATCCAGGCATCGCATTCGGTCGGGCTGCCAGGCAACATCCCGGTGGTAACGTCCTGCACCACCACCTGATGCCCGGACGGCAAAAGGCGGCGCATCATTTCACCGTAGGGTCCGTGCGCGGCGGCCAGTTCTTCAGGGATGGCGCCACATTGGAGGATGCCGATCTTCATGCCTGGCACCTGTCTTCAGCGAAAGCTCACCGGCTTCCCCACCGGCCCGCCCTGCACCTCATCCTCGCGCATCGCGATGTGTCCGCGAATGATGGTGCCCACCGGCCAGCCCTGGCAGCGATGCCCGTCAAACGGCGTCCAGCCGCAGGGGCTGGCGATCCAGTCATTGGTGATCTCGCGCGACTTCGCCATGTCCACCAGGGTGAAGTCGGCATCATAGCCGACGGCGAGCCGCCCCTTGCTCACCGCCCCATAGATGCGCGCGGGGCCAGCGCACATCAAATCGACCAGCCGCATCAGGCTGAGCCGACCGGCGCTGACATGGTCCAGCATCACCGGCACGATGGTCTGCACGCCGGTCAGGCCAGCCGCCGTGTCCGGCCAGGGGCGTTCCTTGGCGGCGCGGGAATGGGGTGCGTGGTCGCTGCCCACCACATCCACCGTGCCGTTGCGCACAGCGGCCCAGGCGGCCTCCAGATGGCGCTGGTCGCGGATCGGCGGGTTCATCACGGCATAGCCACCCAGGCGGCCATAGGCCTCATCCGTCTGGGTCAGGTGGTTCATCAACACCTCGACCGAGCAGATATCCTTGTAATCCGCCAGATAGGCGAGTTCCTCGGCTGTGCTGACATGCAGGATATGCGCGGGGCGGCCGGTTTTGCGGGCAATGGCCATGAGGCGGCGGGTGCCCAGCATGGCGCATTCCACATCGCGCCACTCCATGTGGTTCCGATGCGGCATGCCCGAAGTGTAGTTTGGCTTGCGCGCCTGCAACCGGTACTCATCCTCGGAATGGTAGCAGATGCGGCGGCGGCCGGAGCGCATCACCGCCTCCAGGCTCGCATCATCCTCGATCAGCAGATCGCCCGTGGAGGAACCGGCGAAGACCTTCACCGCGCAGACATTTTCTTCAACTTCCAGCGCGGCCAGGTCCGGGATGTTCTTCTTGGAAGCGCCGACATAGAGGCCCACGTCGCAATAGGCGTTCTCGCTGACATAGGCCCGCTTCCAGGCAAGCTGCGCTGAATCCGTGATGGAGGGCGCGGTGTTCGGCATGTCGAAGACGGCGGCCAGGCCACCCAGGATGGCGGCCCTGGTGCCGGTGGCGATGGTTTCCACCGCCGGGTCACCCGGCTCGCGCAGATGCACATGGGCGTCAATCAGGCCGGGCAGCACATGCAGATGGCGGCAATCCACCTCCTGCGCGGCCTCGGCGCCGCGCAGGCTGCCCATGGCGGCGATTCGCCCGTCGCGCACGCCGATATCCATCGGCTCGATGCCCCAGGGCAGCACGGCCTGGCCGCCGCGCAGGATGAGATCATAATGGGGCATGGAATTCTCCGAAGGACGAATGGCGCAATCTGACGCGTCCGGCGCGGGACGCAAGCCGCCCGCTTGCGGGCCTGCCCCAGCCCGGCCAAGGATGCTGCCATGAGCATGAGCCAGGACCTCGCCTCCCCCTGCATCCGGATTTGCCGGGTCGAGGCCGGGATTTGCCAGGGCTGCGGGCGAACGCTGGAGGAAATCACCTGCTGGCCGAGCGCGACGCCGCAGTTGAAGCAGCTGATTCTTGCGGCTGCCCAGGCCCGGCTGCGGCCGGCGCCTTAGCCATCATGCGCGCGGATTTTCGCGGCGCCGC
>CANHTE010000227.1 GCA_947462945.1 Acetobacteraceae bacterium | reverse complement strand
GGCGCAGACCCTGGCGCGCATTCTCGACGTGCCCTTCACCATGGCAGACGCCACGACCCTGACCGAAGCCGGCTATGTGGGCGAGGATGTGGAGAACATCATCCTCAAGCTGTTGCAGGCCGCGGATTACAACGTGGAGCGCGCGCAGCGGGGCATCGTTTATATTGACGAGGTGGACAAGATTTCCCGCAAGTCTGACAACCCGTCCATCACGCGGGATGTCTCGGGCGAAGGCGTCCAGCAGGCCTTGCTGAAGATCATGGAAGGCACCGTGGCCTCCGTGCCGCCGCAGGGCGGGCGCAAGCATCCGCAGCAGGAGTTCCTGCAGGTGGACACGACCAACATCCTCTTCATCTGCGGCGGCGCCTTCGCCGGGCTGGAGCGGATCATCGGCGCGCGTGGCAAGGGTTCGGGCATCGGCTATGGCGCCGAAGTTCGCAGCCCCGAGGATCGCCGCATGGGCGCCGTGCTGCGCGAGGTGGAGCCCGAGGATCTGCTGAAGTTCGGCCTGATCCCCGAGTTCATCGGCCGTCTGCCCGTGGTCGCCACGCTGGAAGACCTCGATGAGAAGGCCCTCATCGAGATTCTGACGCGGCCCAAGAATGCGCTGCTGAAGCAGTATCAGCGCCTGTTCGAGATGGAGGGCGCCAAGCTCACCTTCACGGAGGATGCGCTGAAGTCGGTCGCCACCCGCGCCATCCAGCGCAAGACCGGCGCCCGTGGCCTGCGCTCCATCATGGAGCAGATTTTGCTGACCACCATGTTCGAGCTTCCGGGCCTGAGTGACGTCGAGGAAGTGGTGGTGAACCGCGAAGTGGCCGAGGTGCGGGCGCAACCCTTGTTCATCTACGGCGAAAAGGCAGCAGAGCAGAGCTCCGCCTGACGCAGGAAGGTGGCGGCTTGTTTGCCGCCCTTTCGTGACCAAGTGATGACACCAACCCGTGGTTAGGGGCGGGCGTGCCGAATGCGGGCGCCCCCCCCAGCTGACTGTCCCAGTGAGGTCCTTATGACGGAAACCATTCGCGGCGAGCTTCTTCCCGTATTGCCGCTACGGGATATTGTGGTGTTCCCCCACATGATTGTGCCGCTCTTCGTCGGCCGCGAGAAATCCGTGCGTGCGCTGGAAGCGGTGATGCGGGAGGACAAGCAGATCCTCCTCGTCGCGCAAAAGAATGCGCTGCAGGATGATCCGGGCGCGACGGACCTGTTCGAGACGGGAACCGTCTCCACCGTTCTTCAGTTGCTGAAGCTGCCCGATGGCACGGTGAAGGTGCTGGTCGAAGGCGGCCGCCGCGCGCGGATCACGAGCTTCAAGGAGACCGAGAACTACTTCGAGGCCTTCACCGAGACCGTGCCGGAAGTCGCATCGGAGAAGCGCGAGGTCGAGGCGCTGATGCGCACCGTGGTCTCGCAATTCGAGAGCTACATCAAGCTCAACAAAAAGATTGCGCCCGAGGTACTGGTCTCGATCAACCAGATCGAAGATCCCGGCAAGCTCGCGGATACGGTGGCGAGCCATCTCTCCATCAAGATCCCCGAGAAGCAGGAGCTGCTGGAGATTGCCTCCGTCGCCGCGCGTCTGGAGCGCGTCTTCTCGCATATGGAAGGCGAGATGAGCGTGTTGCAGGTGGAGAAGCGCATCCGCAGCCGCGTCAAGCGGCAGATGGAAAAGACGCAGCGCGAATACTACCTCAATGAGCAGATGAAGGCGATCCAGAAGGAGCTGGGCGAGGGCGAGGACGGCAAGGACGAGACCGCCGAAATCGAGGCCAAGATCAAGGCCACCAAGCTCACCAAGGAAGCGCATGACAAGGCGATGGCGGAGTTGAAGAAGCTGCGCACCATGTCGCCCATGTCGGCCGAGGCGACGGTGGTGCGCAACTACCTAGACTGGATTTTGAGTATCCCCTGGAAGAAGCGCAGCGTGGTCCGCAAGGACATCGTTGCGGCCGAGAAGGTGCTCGACGCCGACCATTACGGCCTGGAGAAGGTCAAGGAGCGGATCATCGAATATCTTGCCGTGCAATCGCGCAGCAAGAAGATCCGTGGGCCCATCCTTTGCCTGGTGGGGCCGCCCGGCGTGGGCAAGACCTCGCTCGGCAAGTCCATCGCGAAGGCCACCGGGCGCAGCTTCGTGCGGATGTCCCTGGGCGGCGTGCGTGATGAGGCCGAGATTCGGGGCCACCGCCGGACCTATATCGGCTCGATGCCGGGCAAGGTCATCCAGGGGATGAAGAAGGCCAAGACCAGCAATCCGCTGTTCCTGCTGGATGAGATCGACAAGCTCGGCGCCGACTGGCGGGGCGACCCCTCCAGCGCCCTGCTGGAGGTGCTTGACCCCGAACAGAACTCCACCTTCGCGGACCACTATCTGGAGGTGGATTACGACCTGAGCGACGTGATGTTCATCACGACCGCCAACTCGCTGCGCATGCCCCAGCCGCTGCTGGATCGCATGGAGATCATCCGCATCCCCGGCTACACCGAGGATGAGAAGGTGCAAATCTCCAAGCGTCACCTTATGTCCAAGGTGACCGAGGCGAATGGCCTGAAGCCCAGCGAATGGTCCCTGACGGATGAGGCCCTGCTGGATCTCGTGCGCTACTACACGCGTGAGGCGGGCGTGCGGAACCTGGAGCGCGAATTGGGCGGCCTGGCGCGCAAGGCCGTGAAGGAGATCGTCTCGGCCAAGGCCAAGAAGGTCGCCATCAATCGCAAGAACCTCGAGAAATACGCGGGCGTGAAGAAGTTCCGCTATGGCGAGGCGGAGAGCGAGGACATGGTGGGCGTGGTCACCGGCCTCGCCTGGACCGAGGTGGGGGGCGAAATCCTCACCATCGAAAGCGTGGTGGTGCCCGGGAAGGGGGCCATCAAGCCGACGGGCCAGCTGGGCGATGTGATGAAGGAGTCGGTCAGCGCGGCACTCTCCTATGTCCGGTCGCGCTCCATCACCTTCGGCATCAAGCCGACGCTGTTCGAAAAGCGTGACATCCATGTGCATGTGCCCGAAGGGGCCACGCCCAAGGATGGGCCGAGCGCCGGCGTGGCCATGGCCACCAGCATCATCTCCGTCCTCACGGGCATTCCTGTGCGGCGTGAGGTGGCGATGACGGGTGAGATCACCTTGCGTGGCCGCGTGCTGCCGATCGGGGGCCTGAAGGAGAAGCTGCTGGCGGCCCTGCGGGCAGGGATCACCACGGTCTTCATCCCGAAGGACAATGAAAAGGACCTGGCGGATATTCCGGACAGCGTGAAGAAGGCGCTGAAGATCATCGCGGTCAGTCATGTGGACCAGGTGATCAGCCAGGCTCTGGTCACCGCGCCGCAACCCATCACCTGGGTGGAACCGGAGGAGGCGCCGGTGCCGCCGGTCGAATCGGGTTCGGCTGTTCTGCCGCACTGAAGGCACTGCCGATTGGTTGAGGAGGGGCGTCACATCTGTGGCGCCCCTTTTCATTTTACCCACGGCCATCAAGGCTTTGTGCAAGCTATCCCCAAAAAAGCTAGGCAATCCGCCATGATTCGCGCCGTCTGCAGATTGACGCGGCGGAAAACCGGCGTTTAAGGTCGGCTACGGGCCAGCGAGAAGAATCGGTCTTCTCGTGGGTAGGCCGTTCAGAAGGGGGGTCTTCCCATGAACAAGCAGGATCTCGTGGCTGTCGTTGCCGAATCGGGCGAATTGTCCAAGGCGAAGGCTGGCGACGTTCTCGACTCGGTGTTCGAGGCCATCACGAAGGCGCTGAAGAAGAAGCAGGAAGTCCGCCTCGTCGGCTTCGGCACCTTCAGCACCAGCAAGCGCAAGGCCGGCAAGGGCCGCAACCCGCGCACGGGCGAGGAAATCAAGATCCCCGCTTCGACGACGGTGCGCTTCAAGGCCGGTAAGAACCTGAAGGACGCCGTGAACTAAGCGGTTCCTCAGGGAAAAACATTAAGGGCCAGCCCGGCAAGGGCTGGCCCTTTTTGTTTTGGGGTGGACCGTGGCATAACGGCCCCCGGATGGGCGCTTAGCTCAGAGGTAGAGCGCCTGCTTTACACGCAGGATGTCGGCGGTTCGACCCCGTCAGCGCCCACCATTCTTTTCGCATGTCGGTTGGTTGACAGTCCTCCGGGTGGGGCCTAAACGCCCCTTCGTCTGCTGCGGGTGTAGCTCAGTTGGTTAGAGCGCCGGCCTGTCACGCCGGAGGTCGCGGGTTCGAGCCCCGTCACTCGCGCCAGATGTTCCCTCCATTTTCCGTTTGCATTGAGC
>CANHTE010000226.1 GCA_947462945.1 Acetobacteraceae bacterium | reverse complement strand
TCGGACCGCCTGCGCCTGGATTGGGCGCGGCTGCGGCGCGACATGGAAGACCCCGCCACCCAGGCGCGCATCGAACGCAATGTGGCACTGGCCCGCGCCCTGGATATCCAGGGCACGCCGGCGCTCATCAGCGGGACCACGCTGCTGCCGGGCGCTGTGGACCTTGCCACCTTGCAGCGGCTGACGGCGGCGCAGCGCGGGTAAGGTCGAGGGGCTCTGCCCCTCAAACTCCCCGGCAAGAACCTCAGGTTCTTGCATCTCCGTGGTGTAGGGATTTGACCGATGACGCTGGGTTATCAATCGGGGTTCGGCAACGGGTTTGAGACGGAGGCGCTGGCGGGGGCGCTGCCCATCGGGCGGAACTCGCCGCAGCGCTGCGCCTATGGGCTTTACGCGGAGCAGCTTTCCGGCTCGCCCTTCACCGCGCCGCGCGCCAGCAATGAGCGCTCCTGGCTGTATCGCATCCGCCCCACCGTTGCGAATTGGGGCCGCTTCGCCCGCGCCGATGCGCGGCATTGGCGCAGCGCGCCCTGCGCCGAGGTGGAACTCCCGCCCGCGCCCCTGCGCTGGGACCCCATTCCGCTGCCGGCGCAAAGCCTCTCATTGATCGAGGGCATCCACACCATCACCACCGCGGGCGATGTCGGCGCCATGGCGGGCATGGGCGCGCATATCTACCTCGCCACGCGCTCCATGGTGGATGAGGTCTTCTACAATGCGGATGGCGAGATGCTGTTTGTGCCGCAGCTGGGCAGGCTGCGGCTGGTCACGGAATTCGGCGTCATCGGCATCGAGCCGGGCGAGGTCGCGGTGATTCCGCGCGGCGTCAAATTCCGCGCCGAACTGCCCGATGGCACGGCACGCGGCTATCTGTGCGAGAATTACGGCGGCGCCTTCACCCTGCCCGAACGCGGCCCGATTGGCGCCAATTGCCTGGCCAATCCGCGCGACTTCCTGACGCCCGTGGCGCATTACGAGGATCGCGACGCGCCCACCCAACTGATGGTGAAATGGGGTGGCACCCTATGGGCCACCGAGGTGGCGCATTCGCCGCTGGATGTCGTCGCCTGGCACGGCAATTACGCGCCTTACAAATACGATCTGCGGCGGTATTCGCCCGTTGGTCCCATCCTGTTCGACCATGCCGATCCCAGCATCTTCACCGTGCTGACCGCACCCTCCGAAACGCCCGGGACGGCCAATATCGACTTCGTGATTTTCCCCGAGCGATGGATGGTGGCCGAAGATACCTTCCGCCCGCCCTGGTACCACATGAATGTGATGAGCGAGTTCATGGGCCTGATCCATGGCGTTTATGACGCCAAGCCGGGAGGTGGCTTCGCGCCGGGCGGCTTTTCCCTGCACAACACCATGCTGCCGCACGGCCCGGACATGGCCGCCTTCGAAGGCGCGAGCCAGGCCGATCTCAAGCCGCACAAGCTGACCGGCACGCTGGCCTTCATGTTCGAAACCCGCTTCCCGCAGCGGGTAACGGCCTATGCCGCCGGGGTGGCGCAATTGCAGGCGGATTACCCGGATTACGGCGCGGCACTGCGGCGGCATTTCGATCCGACGCGGCGGTGAAGGGGGGCCAGGTTGAGGGGCCCTGCCCCTCAAGCACCCCGGCAAGAACCTCAGCTTCTTGCATCTCCGGTCCGTGGTTTTTGATGGATGACGCGGGGTCCTGTGCCCGCCACAGCATGGCCCTCGTCCCATCGCTCGAAGCGCTCGCGTCTCTGACAAACGAAGATCCAAGAAACTGAGTTTCTTGGCGGGAGAGTACGAGAGGGCGGAGCCCTTTCGCCTTCCCCCCCACCCAGGCTTGCCCGTGAAGCCCCCCGGTGCAATGTTGCGGCCGCATCGCAACATCATGTGAGACCGTCCGCGCCGCAGGGCCGCTAAGGGCGGCGCAAAGGGCAAAGTGGTTATGGCAAAGATCAAGGTGAAAACCCCCGTCGTCGAAATGGACGGGGATGAGATGACGCGCATCATCTGGGGGTTCATCAAGGACCGCCTGATCCTGCCCTATCTCGACATTGACCTGAAGTATTACGACCTCGGCATCGAGTATCGCGACCAGACCGATGACCAGGTGACGATTGATGCGGCGAACGCCACCAAGCAATATGGCGTCGGCGTGAAATGCGCGACCATCACCCCCGATGAGGCGCGCGTCGCCGAATTCGGCCTGAAGAAGATGTGGCGCAGCCCGAACGGCACGATCCGCAACATCCTCGACGGCACGATCTTCCGCGAGCCCATCATCTGCCAGAACGTGCCCCGCCTCGTGCCGCATTGGTCCAAGCCCATCGTCGTCGGCCGCCACGCCTTTGGCGACATCTACCGTTCGGTCGAGGCGAAGATCCCCGGCGCTGGCCGCGTCAGCATGACCTACACGCCCGCCGATGGCGGCGCGCCGGTCGAGATGGGCGGCTTTGACTTCCCCGCCAGCGGCGGCGTCGCGATGGGGATGCACAACCTCAACGCGTCCATCGAGGGCTTCGCCCGCGCCAGCCTGAATTACGGCCTGGCCCGCGGCTATTCGGTGTATTTCAGCCACAAGAACACCATCCTGAAGGCCTATGACGGCTCCTTCAAGGACATCTTCCGCCATGTCTATGACACCGAGTTCAAGTCGCGCTTCGAAGCGGCCGGCCTGACCTACGAGGACCGCCTGATCGACGACATGGTGGCCTCGGCCCTCAAATGGGAAGGCGGCTATGTCTGGGCCTGCAAGAACTACGATGGCGATGTGCAGTCGGACATCGTGGCGCAGGGTTTCGGCAGCCTCGGCTTGATGACCTCGGTGCTGCTCAGCCCCGATGGCAACACCGTCGAGAGTGAGGCGGCGCACGGCACCGTGACCCGCCATTACCGCGAGCACCAGAAGGGCCGTGAGACAAGCACGAACCCGATCGCCTCCATCTTCGCCTGGACGCGCGGCCTCGCCTATCGCGGCAAGTTCGACAACACGCCCGATGTCACGGCCTTCGCCGAAGCGCTGGAGAAGGTCTGCGTCGCCACGGTCGAGGGCGGGCAGATGACCAAGGACCTCGCGATCCTGATCAGCAAGGACCAGCCCTACCTCTCCACCCAGGCTTTCCTCGCCGCGCTGGATGAGAACCTGAAGAAGGCCATGGCCTGAACCAGGTATTGCGGTTCACACTGAATGGGGAGGGTGCCGCGAGGCCCCTCCCTTTTTTCGTTCGAGGATTTGGCTGCCATGCATGTGGATTATTTCGGCTCCCTCAACTCCCCCTGGACCTATCTGGGCTCTGCCCGGATTGAGGCGCTATGTGCCGCGCATGGCGCCACGCTGAAACTCTGGCCGGTGGATTTCGGCTTGATCTTCCCGGCCTCGGGCGGCTTGCCACTGCCCAAGCGCTCCCCGCAGCGCCAGGCCTATCGCATGATGGAACTGCGCCGCTGGCGGGATGCGACGGGCCTGCCCCTGACGCTGGAGCCGCGCCATTTCCCCTTCCCCGAAGCCATGCTGGCGAACGCCGTCATCGCGCTGCGCGAAACCCAGGGCGATGCCCCGGCCATCCGCCTGGCGCATCGCATCATGCACGCCCTCTGGGCCGAGGATCGTGACCCCGTGGCGGATTTCGCAACCCTCGCCGCCGAAAGCGGCCAGGATGGCGCAGCCCTTCTGGCCTTGGGTGCCGAGCCGAAATGGGCCGCGATGCGCCAGGCCGACAGCGAGGCCGCATTGGCGCGCGGCGTCTTCGGCGCCCCCTCCTTCGTGATCGGGGGCGAGATCTTCTGGGGCCAGGACCGGCTGGATTTCGTGGAAAAAAAGCTCGCTGCCGGATGATGGGAGGCTTGTTCACCCCGCTGGACGTCCTGGCGCTGGCCATCTTCCTCGCCTGCTGGGCCGGCTATGCCGCGGTGGTGGATCGCGTGCCGAGCATCCAGTCCCGCTCGGTCATCGCCGCGATGGATGAGCATCGCCGGCGCTGGATGATCGCGCTGCTGGACCGCGAGAACCGTATCAGTGACACGGCGATCATCGGCAATCTGATGAACAGCACGGGCTTCCTGGCCAATACCTCCATCTTCATCCTGGCGGGCCTCGTGGCGCTGCTCGGATCGCCTGATCTCGGCCGGCGGGTGCTGGCCGCACTTCCCTTCGCCGAGGCGCCGGCCAGCGATATCGCCTGGGAATTGCGCGTGGGGCTGCTGGTCTTCATCTTCGTGCGCGCCTTCTTTGAGCTGACCTGGGCGCTGCGGCAGTTCAACTATTGCTCCATCGTC
>CANHTE010000225.1 GCA_947462945.1 Acetobacteraceae bacterium | reverse complement strand
GTGCATGTCGAGATGACCGGCCGCAACGTGACCGAATGCATCGGCGGCGCCCGCAAGCTGACGCCCGCCGATCTTGGCGAAAACTACGCCACTTTCTGCGATCCGCGGCTGAATGCCGAGCAATCGCTGGAACTCGCCTTCCTCATCGCGGAGGAATTGAAGGCGCATCGGGCCAAGCCGGAACAAAGCCATCCGGAGCGTGAGTTGGTCCGCGCCGCGCAATGACCGAGAAACCCCCGCTGGACCTTGAAATCACGGCCCGGACGGATAGCTACTTCAACCGCACGCGCCGCATCGTCGAGAAATTCGGCGATGTGCGCGTGACCTATGCGGTGTTCCTTCGCCGCCCCGTCATCTCTGCCCCGCGGCTCGCCGTGCAATGGCTGGAGCGCGTGGCGCGGGAGCGCGGCACACCCTTCGAGATCGAGGTGAAATACCCGGAGGGCGCCTGGGTCGGCGCGGGTGATCCGCTGCTGTATCTCAGCGGCTCGTTCGCGGCGCTGGCCGATCTCGAGACGCTGTACCTGCAAAAGCTCGGCCCGCCCTGCGTGGCCGCACACAATGCCTATCAGATGAGCCTGGAACTGCCCAAAGCCGCCTTCCTGGCCATGGAGGCGCGGCATTGCGCCGGCTTCGAGATGCAGGAGATGATGGCCTATGCGGCCTCGGTCGGCAGTGCGGCGGCGCGGCTGGAAGGGGCATTGGGCTTTGTCGGCACCGCCACCGACAGCACGGCGCATTGGTTTGGCGAGGCAGCCGGGCGCGGCACCATGCCGCATGCGCTGATCGGCTATGCCGGCTCCACCTTGCGCGCCGCCGAAATGTTCCGGGAGACCTATCCGGATGAGGGGCTGACGGCGCTCGTGGATTACTTCGGCCTGGAGGTGACGGATGCCCTGGCTGTCTGCCACCGCTTTCCGGATTTGGCGGCCGAGGGGCGGCTGGCCGTTCGGCTGGACACGCATGGCGGGCGCTTCCTGGAAGGGCTGGACCCGGCCGAAAGCTATGCCGTGCTGGAGCGCCACGCGCCCCAGGCCATCCGCCGCTACCGCAGTGATGTGGAATTGCGCCACCTGGTTGGCACCGGCGTTTCGGCGGCCGCCATTTGGCGCGTGCGCGAGACGCTGGATGCGGCAGGCTTCAACAAGGTTCGGATCGTGGCGAGTTCAGGCTTCAGCGTGAACAAGTGCCGCGTGGTGAATGAAGCGCATGCGCCGGTGGATGTGGTGGGCACCGGCAGTTTCATTCCTGACATCTGGAGCGAGACCTACGCCACGGCGGACATCGTGGAGTATGACGGCACGCCTCGCGTGAAGCTGGGGCGCGAATTCCTCCTGCGCCAAGAGGGCAGGCGCCGCAACGGCCATGGCGACTGAGCTGAGGCGGACCCCGCGCCCGCGGTGAATCCACCCAGAGCCCTTCAGGGCTGGCGCGCTACGAGCGGCCGCCACTTGCGGCTTCGCCAACCTTGCGCCCTGCGTCGTCACCGCCATTCCTGCCGGCATGGCTCGCCTCCCCGCCCTTCCGGCCAGCTTTGGCGGCCAGGGCAGGGTCCTTCGAGAAGCTGCGATCCTGGGGGGCGACACTTTTGCCACCCTTTCGGCCGGCTTCGGCGGCGAGACCGGGGTCCTTGGAGAAGCTGCGATCCTGGGCTGCAACGCTCTGGCCGCCCTTGGATGCAATTTCCTGCTGCCTCTTCGGGTCCATGCCGGCAAAGCCACGCTCGCTGCCGCTATTCTGCTTTTTGCTGTTGGCCATGTGAGCCTCCTGATATCGGATTGGGCGCTCGCTTCACGTCACGTGTCAGCTAACTGTCATAAGCCCGCCGAAACCGGCCCGTTGCTTGCGGAAAACACCTAGGGGCTGTTCAACCCAGGTGTGTTTCCAAGGCGGACCGAACCATGCGCGGCGACGTCAGACCGCCGCGATTTCAACGATTTCGCTTGGCATGGAGCTGCTCTGCGCCCGGCCAAATGACCGGCCCGTTTTCGCAAGGCGCAACCATGCCTTGCCCCCGCGACTTACAGGTCTCGTTGAACGCCTGCGATTCAGGAAATGCCGACATGCCCGACGATGCCGCCCCCGCACGGTCACCTCCGCCAGGACCAGACCCCGCAGTAGCGGATGCGCCACTTGGCCCACACCCGCTCAATCGCCCCGATGAGCGCAAGGAAGGGGGGCCTGATTTCGGCAAGGCCTTTGGCCAAGTTGAAAAACGCGCGCGGGATGCCAAGGACGGGGTGCGGGACCAGCATCCCCGCATCCGCCGCAAGCCAGGCCAAGCGCCGTGACCTGACCTGGCGCGGATCCGCCAGGACAAAACTTGGCAACCCTCTCTGGTCTCCGTGCCCGATGAAGCCACATCGAGCCGGGGGGGCGGCCGCTACTCCTCCAGCATATGCCCGAAGCGCTCGGCCTTTGTCGCCAGGTAACGGTCATTCACGCCATTGCCGGCATAGGCATGCTGTTCGCGCGTTGCCACTTCGATGCCGCAGGCGGCGAGTCCTGAAATCTTGTCAGGGTTGTTGGTCAGCAGCCGCACACGCGGAACGTCGAGCAGCCGAAGCATGGTGGCGGCCACCAGAAAGTTCCGTTCATCCGCGCCGTAACCCAGTGCGCGGTTCGCATCCAGCGTATCCAGACCCTGATCCTGCAAGGTATAGGCCCGCAGCTTGTTCACCAGGCCAATGCCGCGCCCCTCCTGGGCCAGATACAGCAAGATGCCGGCCCCATCCTCGGCCATGCGGCGCAGCGCGCCCTTCAGCTGCGGGCCACAATCGCAGCGCAGCGAGCCCAGCAAATCCCCGGTGAAGCATTCCGAATGCAGCCGCACCAGCGGTGCACCGCCCTGGGCCAGCACCGACTCGGGGTCCCCGACCAGCATGGCCAGGTGTTCGATGCCGCCATCGGCCGCGCGAAAGGCGATGATGCGGGTTTCCGGCGAATCCTCCAGGGGCACCCGCGCCTCTCCCACCCGGCGCAACGAAGTGGCGACCGAAGCCGGATAGGCCAGCAATTCGGCCGCACTGACTCGCAGCAGCCCCTCGGCCGGGGCGGTTGGCGGCATCTGGGCCGCCACAAGCGCGGGCAGCAAGCGCCCCAGCTTGGCGAGCGAGAGCCCGGCCGCGGCCAGCGCCGGCAAGGGGGCACGTTCCAGGGCATGGCCTTCGGCACCGAGCAGAAGCTCGGCCGTGGGGTCGGCCAGGGCACGCAACCGCTCGGGTGCGGTCAGCCCGGATGGCAGGCGCAGCGCAATGGCACCTTCATCTGGGGCATTCAGCGGCACCGGGCGTTGCAGGATGGCCGATGCCCGCACGGGCGATAGCAGCAGCACCGGGACCGTCCCGGCCAGCGCCGCCAATTCGGCCAGGCCTTGTGCGCCCACGGTTTCGGCGGCCGCAACCAGAAGCGCGTCCCCCTCCCCCTCGACAATCACGGGTGTTCCGCGCCGCAAGTCCGAAATTGCCCGATGCACCGCCCGCAAAGCCAGGATTTCAGCCGAGGGCGGCCTCGGAGCCGGATGGCCGGAGGGAAGAAAGGCGGAATTTCGCATGGAGTTCATATCCTGGGACGCGCTCACTCTACGTGTGAATGTGGCTATTGGATGCTCGCTGGCAGGGGGGCGCCACGAAACTTTCTTAACCTGGGGCCCCGCTTCAGGTTGCCGGCGGGATTTCCCCCTGCGCTTTTCGGGTGCTAGCCTGCCGAGGAGCCGTCCGAGTGATGGGTTTCGCATGTCCAGCCACCGCCGAATCCTGTTGCTGACCGAAGACGCCGCGCTGGCCGCGCTGCTGCCGCCCCGGCTTGCCCGTGAAACCGCGACAGGCCGCCGCTTCGAGGCGGAAGCCTCGGCTCCTGAGGCCGGGCTCGCTCGCCTGGCCCAAGCGGCCGGCCGCATTGACGCCACGCTGCTCGACGCCACGGCACCGCCGGGGGCTTTGCATTGGGGGGCGCTGCTGCAGGAGGCGGGGGGCGGCCGACCAGTCTTGCTGCTCGGCGGCGAGGGCGCTCTGCCGCCGGGGATCACCGAGCGCTTCCCCAAGCCGGTTCGCGTGCCCGAGCTGCTGTCCCGGCTGCATGCCCTGCTCGCCGCGTTCGAGGCCTCACCCGAAGCTGCCATCGCCCTACCCGGCTACAGCTTCCACGCCGCCGCCAAGCTGCTGGAGAGCCCCGGCGGGAGGCGGATCCGGCTGACGGAAAAGGAGGCCGCCATCCTGCTCTATCTGCACCGGGCGGCGGGCCGCCCCGTGCCGCGCGCCGAATTACTGGGC
>CANHTE010000224.1 GCA_947462945.1 Acetobacteraceae bacterium | reverse complement strand
AGGGCTGCGGGCGCTGGAAATCCTGCCCATCGGCGTGGTGGGTGGGCCGCAGATGCTGCGCGCTTCGGCCGCCGGCGCAGGCCTGCCCACCCTGCGCCCGGCCGGCCAGCGCGAGACGGAGGTGGAGGCACCATCACCTGTCGCCGCACCGCCGGTCACGATCGCGCCTGCACCTGTGGCCGCCGCGGCTTCGGGCCCCGCTGCCCGCAGCATGGTGGTCAACCAGAATATCCGCGCCGGCCAGCGCATCTATGCCGAGGGCTGTGACCTGATCGTGGTCGGCTCGGTCAATGCCGGCTCCGAGGTCATTGCGGATGGCAATATCCACATCTACGGCGCGCTGCGTGGCCGTGCGGTGGCCGGTGCCTCCGAAGATGGCGAGGCGCGCATCTTCGCCCAGAATTTCGACCCCGAACTCGTGGCCATTTCCGGCTTCTATGCGGTAAGGGAGGGGCTGACCGCCGCCTCCATCGGCCGCCTGGTGCAGGTGCGCCTCGATGGTGAGCAATTGCGGTTCGACCTGGTCGGTTGAGCCCCCATTCATTGACGCCCCATTTGATTTAGAAGGAACACAGCATGGCGCAGGTGATCGTCGTCACATCGGGCAAGGGGGGCGTGGGCAAAACCACCAGCTCCGCCGCCTTCGCCACGGGCCTGGCCCAGCGCGGCAAGAAGACCGTCGTCATTGATTTCGACGTGGGCCTGCGCAACCTGGACCTCATCATGGGCGTCGAGCGGCGCGTGGTGTTTGACATCGTGAATGTCGTGCAGGGCGAGGCGAAGCTCTCCCAGGCATTGATCAAGGACAAGCGGGTGGAGGGCCTGGCCATCCTCCCGGCCTCCCAGACGCGGGACAAGGATGCGCTGACCAAGGAAGGCGTGCAGGGCATCATCGAGGAGCTGAGCAAGGATTTCGACTACATCCTGTGCGACAGCCCCGCCGGCATCGAGAAGGGCGCGCTTCTGGCGCTGTATTTCGCGGACCAGGCCATCGTCGTCACCAACCCCGAGGTGAGTTCGGTGCGCGACAGCGACCGCATCCTGGGCGTGCTGCAATCCCGCACCCGCCGCTCGGAGGAAGGGAAGGAGCCGGTGAAGCAGCATTTGCTGCTCACGCGCTATGACCCGGCCCGCGTGGAGCGCGGCGAGATGCTGAAGCTGGAGGATGTGCTGGACATCCTGGCCATCCCGCTGCTTGGCGTGATTCCCGAGAGTGAGAGCGTGCTCAAGGCCTCCAACTCCGGCAATCCGGTCATCATGGATGCGGAAAGCCTTGCGGGTCAGGCCTATGCCGATGCCGTTTCGCGCTTTCTGGGCGAGGAAAAGCCACATCGCTTCCTCGAGGTCGAAAAGAAGAAGGGCTTCTTCGGCAAGCTCTTCGGCGGGAGGGCGGCATGAGCTGGCTGAACTTCTTCCGCAAGGAGCGCGAGAACAAGGGCACCGCCGCCACCGCCAAGGACCGGCTGCAGGTCATCATCAGCCATGAGCGGGTGAACCGCACCCAGGCCGATTTCCTGCCCAAGCTGCAACAGGAACTGGTCGCCGTGGTGGCACGCTATGTCTCGATCGACCCCGCCAAGGTCCAGGTGAATCTGGAGCGCGCGGGGGATTTCTCGACATTGGCCATTGATATCGAATTGCCCGGTCCGGCGGCGATGCCGGGCGGCCGCGCGGCGTGAGTGCTGGCTTCCAGGCGGCGGCGGATTTCGCCGCCGCGCATGAAACCCCCTGGCCGCGCGACATTCTGGCGCATCTGGAATCAGGCTTCTTCGAAGGCCCGCCCGACAATGCCGTGATCGGCCCCACCGCCCCGCGCGGCGGCCCGAATGGCGTGATCTACCAGCACGGCCAGCGCGTGGCCGAATGGGGCGAGCCCACCCGCGCCGACATGACCTTCAGCGTGGCCAAGAGCTACCTCGCCATGCTGGCCGGCCTCGCCGTGCAGGATGGGCTGCTGCCCGACCTCGACGCGCGCGTCAGCGACCGCGTCCCGCATCCGGCCTTCGCCACGGCGCAGAATGCCCCCATCACCTGGCGGCATCTGCTGACCAATACCTCCGAATTCGAAGGCGAGTTGTTCGGCAAGAGCGACCTGATTGATCGCGGCCGCAATCTGGGCGTGGAAGGGCAGGTCAAGAAGCGCAGCCCGCGCCCCATGCAGCCGCCCGGCAGCTATTGGGAATACAATGACGTCCGGGTGAACGCGCTTTCGCTGGCGCTTTTGCACCTGTTCCGCCGGCCGCTGCCGGAAATCTGGGCCGAGCGCATCATGGCGCCCATCGGCGCGGGCACGGGCTGGCAATGGCGCGGCTATTCCACATCCCAGGTCGAGATCGACGGGCGGATGATCGAAAGCGTTTCGGGCGGTGGGCATTGGGGCGGCGGCATCATCATCAATGCCGAGGACCAGGCGCTGGTGGGCCTGCTGGTCGCCGCCGATGGCGAGTGGAACGGCCGGCGCGTCATTGCCAAGGAATGGCTGGATCTCTGCCGCGCACCCTGTGCACTGAACCCGCATTACGGCTTTCTGTTCTGGCTCAACACCGGCCGCACCAAATGGCCGGCGGCCAGCGAGGGGGCGGTCTGCTTCTCGGGGGCCGGCGGCAACACCACCTGGATGGAACCGGCAGATGGGATCGTCGCCGTCTCGCGCTGGCTGGATGGGGTGCATCTGAACGCGTTCATGGGCCTGGTGCGCGCCGCCGCATGAGCCCCCTCCCTTGAGCCTCGCTCGCATCGTCACCTTCGCCTTTGCCGGGATCAAGGCAATCCCGGTCGAGGTGCAGGTGCAACTCGCCCCCGGCTTGCCCGCCTTCCTGCTCGTCGGCCTGGCCGACAAGGCGGTGGGGGAATCGCGGGAGCGGGTGCGCGCGGCGCTGACCGGCCTCGGCCTCGCCTTGCCGCCAAAACGTGTTCTCGTGAATTTGGCGCCGGCTGATCTCGCCAAGGAGGGCAGCCATTATGACCTGCCCATCGCGCTGGCTTTGCTCGCCGCCATGGAAATCCTCCCGCGCGAGGAATTGGCCGGCTTCGCCGCCCTCGGCGAACTCTCGCTGGATGGCTCCATCCTGCCCGTGGCCGGCGTGCTGCCGGCGGCGCTGGGCGCCTCACAGCGGGGCCTGGGGCTGATCTGCCCGGCCGCACAGGGCGGTGAGGCCGCCTGGGCCGGCCGTGGCGAGGTGCTGGCGCCCGCCGATCTGCCCGCCATTCTCAATCATTTCCGCGGCCTCCAGGTGATGTCCTCACCCGAGCCCCCCGCCTTGCCGCAGGAGGCCTGGCGCGGCCCCTGCCTTTCCGAGGTGAAGGGCCAGGAAAGCGCCAAGCGCGCGCTGGAGATCGCCGCCGCCGGTGGACACAATCTGCTGATGATCGGCCCGCCCGGGGCCGGCAAATCCATGCTGGCCGCGCGCCTGCCCGGCCTGCTGCCGGACCTGACGCCGGGCGAGGCGCTGGAACTCTCCATGGTGCATTCCGTGGCCGGGCTGCTGCGCGATGGCCGGCTGCTCACCCGCCCGCCCTTCCGGGACCCGCACCACTCGGCCAGCCAGGCGGCGCTGATCGGCGGTGGGTCTCGCGCGCGCCCGGGTGAAATCAGTTTGGCCCATCATGGAATATTATTCCTCGATGAATGGCCTGAATTCCCGCGCCCCGCTTTGGAGTCGCTGCGCCAACCCATGGAGACCGGCCGCGCCGTCATTGCCCGCGCCCAGGCGCATGTGGAATATCCCGCGCGCTTCCAATGCATCGCCGCCATGAACCCTTGCCGCTGCGGCTACCTGGGCGAGGCCGCCCGCGAATGCTCCCGCGCGCCGCGCTGCGGTGAGGAATATGCCGAAAGACTGAGCGGCCCCCTGCTGGACCGCATGGACATCACCCTGGAAATCCAGGCCGTGCCCGCCGCCGAACTCTCCCGCGCACCTGCGGGCGAAACAACGCAGCGCATCGCCGCCCGGGTGCAGGCGGCGCGCGACATCCAGCGCGCCCGCTACGGCGAGGACGGGCCGCGCCATAACGCCGCCGCCGATGGGGCCGTGCTGGAAGCCAGCGCCGGCCTTGAAGCTGGCGCCCGCGGCCTGCTGGAACAGGCGGCCGAACGATTGGGACTCTCGGCACGCGGCTTTGTGCGGACCATCCGGCTGGGGCGCACCATCGCGGATTTAGCGGGGGCGGAGGGCGTTTCTCGCGCGCATTTGGCGGAGGCTTTGGCTTATCGGGGGCGGCGGGGGCGCTGAGAGAAAGAAAAAGGCCTCCGGCGGCTGGGGCCGGTGCCCCAGACCCCATT
>CANHTE010000223.1 GCA_947462945.1 Acetobacteraceae bacterium | reverse complement strand
TCATCATTTTGCAGGATGAAGGCGTGGTGGCCCTCATAAAGGCGGGGCAGGACGATATGGCTGCCCCGGATCAGGCGCACGGCACCCGGCTTTTCGGTATGCGCCGAATCCAGCGCGCGCTGCACCCAGGGGCCGGCGGCGTTGACGATGCCGCGAACGCGGATGCGCTGGCCCTGGGCATCGGGGCCGCGCAGCGTCACATCCCAATGGGCCGGGTGGCGGGTGGCGTCCTCGAAGCGGGTGCGCGTGCGGATCTCGGCGCCGCGGCGCTTGGCATCCAGCGCGTTCAGCAGCACCAGGCGGCTATCCTCCACCCAGGCATCGGAATAGGCGAAGGCGTGGGTGATTTCAGGCTTCAGCGCCGCGCCCATGGGGTTTTGCGCGGTCAGGAAGGATTGCGCACCGGGCAGCGAAACGCGCTTCGCCAGGTGGTCATACAGGAACAACCCGGCGCGGATCATCCAGCGTGGCCGCATCTGCGGCCGGTGCGGCAGCACGAAGCGCAGCGGCCAGATGATGTGCGGTGCCATGCGCAACAGCACCTCGCGCTCGCCCAGCGCCTCACGCACCAGGCGGAACTCGTAATGCTCCAGATAGCGCAAGCCGCCATGGATGAGCTTGGACGAGGCGGAGGAGGTGGCCTGTGCGAGATCGCCCTGCTCGGCCAGGATCACGGAATAACCGCGCCCGCTGAGGTCCCGCGCGATGCCCGCGCCATTCACGCCGCCGCCCACCACCAGAATGTCGAACGACTGCATGTCTCTCCGGTCAGATCAGCTTCGCGCGGATGCGTGTCACCAGGATTTCCGCCACAACAACCACAGCAAGGGTTGCCAGCAAGATGGTGCCGATCCTCTCGCATTGGAAGAAGTTGATCGCGTCATGCTGCGCCGTGCCGGTGCAGAGACCCGCAGCGGTCAAACGGCCGGAGGGCATGGCCTCCATCTGGCCCGCATCGGTGCTGACCTGGGATGACAGCAACCGCTTGCCACTGCATGGCGTGAGGGGCGGGGATGGCGGCAAAACCGGCCACCAAGCCCCTTCGGTTTTCGTTGCAACAGGTGCCATTCGGCGCAATGCGCTGCGTGCAGCCGACGGCCTGCGCCTCGGCCGGCCCGGATAACAGGCTTGCGCCCATCTCCCGCAGCAACATCTCGCACGCGGTGGCGCGGCGGGTTCATCTGCCTGTCACATTCAACCCTGGGGTGGCGCCCTCAGCCGCGCTGTTCAGGCGTGGCCAACCGGCCCCATCGAATCAAGGCTGGTCGCGCGCACGACCGAGGCAAAGAGGCGCAACGCATCAGGCCCCCCCCGGTCACGCAGCGCGCCATCTTCCATTTCAAGGGCCAGCAACTCTGCGTGTTCGGCGAGCGTTTCTGCCGCACGGCGCAAGGCTTCGCGTGCCAGAACGAGCTGCAAATCGTCCGGCATGTCCTTCCAGTCGGAGGGCGGGGGCATGGGATCAGTCATCCGCTTGCCCGCCCTTTTGGCGGTAGGTTTCCTTCCGGCTCAACTCCGGCTCAACGGGTTCTAGATGGAGGGGCGTTAACAAGTCCTTGCTCCGCGCCACCGAAATCAGTAAAAAGTGATGGAAACTTCGCCCAACCCCTCAAACGCCACCCGAACCGCGCAGGGGCCATCCAGCCAGATGGGGGGCGTGACCGACCCAAGCCAGACCACCTGGCCCGCCTTCAGGCCTCCAAACACCTCGGCCGCACCTGAGCCGGCCAGCCAAGCCAGCGCCTCCATCGGGTGGCCGAGCAAATCCTGGCCTTGGCCGCCGCCGCGCGAATCGCCATCCACGAACAACTCGCCCCGCATGGCGCCAAGGTCCATCCCACGCCAATCGGCAGCCGGGCGGCCCAGCACGCCCGAGGCATGAAACACCTGGTCGGCGATCAGCGTGGGCGTGCCCAGCTCCGCCAGGTCGCCATAGCGCTTTTCCACGATCTCGATGGCGGGGAACACCTCTGCCACGGCGGCCTCGGCCTGGGCGCGGGTGGTGGGGCCGAAGGGCAGGTCGGCCCCCAGGCGCACGCCCACCTCGCACTCCACGCCCAGGCCCAGGAAGCTGGCATAGGGCGCCGTGAAGCCATCCGCATTCAGGCTGCCGGCAGGCACGAAGCCGGCGGCGGGATGGGGCAGGCCCAGATAGGCCTGCATCTGCTTCGTCGTCGCGCCGATCTTGAAGCCGGCCGGCGGCACGGCGCCAAGTGCCAGGGCAACCGCATGCTGCACGGCATAGCCCGCGGCCACGTCAACGGGCGCGGCAGCGCCCAGGGGGGCAAGGATACGCTTGGCCTTTCGGGCCTCGACGATGATCCGGGCGGCTTCGTTCACGGGGTTCACTCCCTGGCCAGTTCATACAAGGCGACGGCGGCCGCCGCCGAAACATTGAGGCTTTCCATCGCGGCGTTGATGGGCAGCCGCACCAGCTCATCGCAGGTCTCGCGCGTCAGGCGGCGCAGGCCCTCGCCCTCGGCGCCCAGCACCAGCGCCACGCGGCGGCCCGTGAGGCCCGATTGCGCGAGGGTGACGGGGCCTTCCGCCTCCAGCCCCACCACCCAAAGCCCGCATTTCTTCAGCTGCTCCAACGCGCGGGCCAGGTTCACCTCACGCAGGATGGGCACGATTTCCAGCGCGCCCGAGGCCGCGCGGGCCAGGGTGCCGGTTTCCTGTGGCGCGTGACGCTCCTGCACCACCATCGCCGCCGCGCCGAATGCGGCGGCCGAGCGGAGGATGGCGCCAACATTGCGGGGGTCCGTCACCTGGTCCAGCACGAGGACGGGGCCGGTTGTGCCCTCCAGCAGCTTTTCCATGGGGGGCGAATCCAGCGGGTCCACCATCAGGGCGGCGCCCTGGTGAATGGCATCGGGCGGCAACAGCGCATCGAGGCGGTTGCGCTCCACCGGCTCTGGCGTGATGCGCCAGGGGGGCGAGAAGCGCTCGGCCAATTCCTGTTCCGCGCCGCGCGTCACCAGCAGGCGGCGCAGGCGCCGCGCAGGATTGGCGAGGGCGGCGGAGACGGCGTGCAGGCCGTAAAGCCAGACGGCCCCACCTTCACCGGCGGGGGCGGAGTCCTGGGGGCGGGGGCGGTTTCGTTGCTGGCGCATATCGCCATGAAGCGCGGGCAGGCCCCGCTGGCAAGCGGCGCCCGGCTGTCCTAGAAAGACAGTGGCGCCGGGTTAGCTCAGGGGTAGAGCAACCGCCTTGTAAGCGGTAGGTCGTCGGTTCAAATCCGACACCCGGCATACCCTTCCTGGCTCCCGGCAACCTCCATCGCGCGCTGGTGTTCTCCAGAGGACGCAGCCCATTCGCGCGGCGCGACCGATGGAGCCTTCCCCATGACAAGACGTGAACGCATTTCTGGCTTCGGTCTCACTCTCGCGTTGCTGGCCTTGCCGGCCGCCGCATGGGCGCAAGGTGGTGGCGGCAGTGAAACGCCCCGCCCGCCTGGCTCGGACCCGAGCGCCAGGGTTGATCAACTTCAGGGCCGGCCGCCCTCCGCCCCAGGCTCACGCGGAAATCCGACCGGCCAGGCGGTGGATCGGCCAGCCAATCCGCCGGCCTCGAACGCGGTTCCCGCAAACCCGGTACCGGGTGGCACGGCGGCGCCGGGGCGCCCCAATCCGGCCGGCCGCACCGGCGGTTCAAGCCCGACCAATTGATGCCTCACGGCATCGCTACGGAAGTGTCACATTTCCTCACGCATGCGGGCCATCTCCGGCATGTGCCCGTTACATTGGGGGCGCATCTTTTCCTCAACGGAGCGACACTCACGCCGTCTCCCGAAATTGGAGAACACTGATGAAACTCGCAACCACCCTGGGTCTGGGCCTGGCATTGATGACCGCCGGCCATGCCTTCGCCCAACCCGCCGCCACGCCCCCCGCCGCTGCCGAGGCGCGCCCGGATCGTGGCCCGCGTGGCGATCGCGGCGCCCGCATGATGGAGATGTTTGACGCCAATCGCGATGGCCGCGTCACCTTCGACGAAGCCTGGACCTTCGTGACCACCCGCTTCAACACGGCCGATGCCGACCGCAGCGGCGGCCTCACGACAGAGGAATTTGCCGCCCTGCGGATGCGCGCCACGGATATGCCCGCCCCCCGTCCGGAATATGCCGAGCGTGCGGAGCAAATGCGCGGTGCGATGTTCCGCGGCCTGGATGCAGACCGCAACGGCCAGGTGACGCTCGCGGAAATCCGCCCCATGGCGGAAGCCCGCTTCCGCGCCATGGATGTGAATGGCGATGGCGCCGTGGTTCGTGAGGAGATGCCGCAGCGTGG
>CANHTE010000222.1 GCA_947462945.1 Acetobacteraceae bacterium | reverse complement strand
TCCGTGATCATGGAGGCCCCTTCAGCCACGCACATCAACGCCATGAACTGCGCCTGCATGTCGGTGGCGAAGCCGGGGAAGGGCTCGGTCACCACATCCACGCCGCGCAGGCCGTTCATGCGGCTGACGGTGAGGCCGGTATGGGTTTCCGCCACATCCACGCCGGCATCGCGCAGCACGCGGGCCACGGCGCCCAGATGCTCCATCTTCGCCCCTTGCAGATGCAGCGTGCCACCGGTGATGGCGGCGGCGATGGCATAGGTCCCCGCCTCGATCCGGTCCGGCACGATGGGGTGGGTGGCGGGCATCAGGCTGGCGCCGCCCTCGATGCGAAGCGTGCCGGTGCCAATGCCCTCGATGCGCGCGCCCATGCGCATCAAACACATGGCGAGGTCACTGATCTCGGGCTCGCGCGCGGCATTGACCAATTCGGTCTCGCCCTCGGCCAGGCAGGCGGCCATCAGCAGGTTTTCGGTGGCACCGACGCTGACCTGGGGGAAGATGATCTTGGCGCCGCGCAGCTTTCCAGCCGGGGCACGGGCCTCGATGTAACCGGCATTGATCTCGATCTCGGCGCCGAGCTGCTCCAGCCCCTTGATGTGCAAATCCACCGGCCGCGTGCCGATGGCGCAGCCCCCGGGCAGCGAGACGCGCGCCTGGCCATAACGCGCCAGCAGCGGGCCGAGCACAAGCACCGAGGCGCGCATCTTGCGCACGATGTCATAGGGCGCTTCGAGGTTCGTCGCGGCCCCGCTCAGCGTCAGCGTGCGCGCCTGCTTGTCATGCGCGACGCTCAGGCCGTGCTGCACCAGAAGGGCGCGCATGGTGGCGATATCCGCGAGGTCCGGCGCGTTGGTCAGCACCAGGGGGCCGTCACACAGCAGGCCGGCCGCCATCAAGGGCAAGGTCGCGTTCTTGGCGCCCGAGACCGGCACGGTGCCGTTCAGCTTCACGCCGCCGCGGATGCGTATGCGGTCCATCTCGTTCTTCGCCCAATCCTGATAGCGGCGCAGATGTGCCACCACCCCCCGCCCAAGACAACCGCGCCACCGGCATGGGTGGGTTCAGTGGCCCGAGAGCACCAGCGCCTTGAAGGGCAGCAGCAGGGTTTGCATCCGCAGCAGGATGGCATGCACCAGCCCCACCGCATCAATCCCGTGCAGGGCAATGGCCCGCATCAGGCCGGTTTCCGGCCGGGACAATTCCTCATGGTTGGAGGTATAGGCATTGGCAATGCAGTTGCTGCCGGGAATCACATGGTCCAACCCACCCGGGTAAAGCGGCTCCAGCGTGGCCAGGACGGTGCCCGGGCGGCTGAATTGCGTGACGTCCAGCAATTGGTCACCACCGCGCAACTGCCCACCGGCCACAAAGCCCTGCACCTGGGTCACCACCATCGGGATCACCGTCCAGGGCAGGGAGGCGCAGCTCGCCTCCGCCAGCATGCCGGGGCGGATCACCCGCGCCTCGATCTGGCCGAAGCCGGCGACCAGGCTGGGCCGGCGCGCGCCCAGGTCATCAGGCACCAGCACGCCGGCCGGGCGGGCGAAGGGGTTCACCACATCGCCCAGCTGGAGCAGGAATTGCTCCACCCGCCCGCTCACGCCGGCGCGGATGATGGTCTTGTCCAACTCCGCCTCGGCCTGGGCGAGGGCGGCCAGCGCACTGGCACGCTCGGCCGGCAACCCGTCGGAGAGGCGGGCCGCAACGGCCTGGCGGGCGGCTTGCGCGGCGGCCACGCCGGCCTCGCGCATCTGCACCATCACCTGCAGGCGCTCGACCTCGCGGCGGGATGCCACATCGCGCAGGGCCAGCTTCGTGGCCAGTTCATCGGCCGCCTGGCGCAGCGCGCCCTCGGCTTCCAGGATGCGCGCCGAGGCCGAGGCCAGGTCCGCTTGGGTGACCAGCATGGCCGCATCCACCTGGGCCACCGCGCGGCGGGCGGTTTCCACCGCCGTGCGCTGGGTGTCATCGGCCAGGCGGAACAGGGGGGCGCCAGCTTCCACCGGTTGGCTCCCGCGCACGAAGATCTCGGCCACGCGGCCATTGATCTGCGGCACGATGGGCACCGTCCGAAACACGGAACTGACATGCATGGTGGAGGGGTGAAAGTAGAAGACCAGCGTGATCAGGCTGATCGCCAGCAACAGGCAGGTGACAAGGCCCCAGCGCAATTCGAACCAGATGGAATAGAGCGTGATTTCATGGCCGAAGCGCTTGCCCTGCGCGTAACGGCGAAACAGGTAATCCGGCAGGATGGTGACCATGGAGCAGAGCAGGATTTCCAACATCGCTCAGCCCTCCCGCTTGCTGGCGGCGATGCGCTCGCTGGAATCGGCGATGCGCCGCACGGGGCCGAGGAAATCCGGAATATCCACCAGCGCCAGCAGCAGCCCCGCCACCCAGAAGGCGTGCGTATGGGTGAGGAGCGCCAGCAGCCCCAGGACGGCGACGATTTCGAATTGCAGCTTATGGGTGCGGTGCGCCATGCGCTCGGGCAGGGTGTGCAGCCGCAGGAACAGCAGGCCGAAGCTGAGGACGGCCACCAGAAGAATACCCGCCGTGATCAACATCAGCCCATCACTGCCATCAGCGCCGGGGATGAAGGATGGCAAATGATGCGGGGCGGCGGGGTGCAGTTCGGTCCGGGTGCTCATGGCGTTCTTCTTCTGGCGTGAAAGGCTGAAACCAGCGACGTCAGGCTATTCCGCCTGGATGATTCCCGAAAGTCCGGCCGCGCCTCACCCCTGGTCCGAGAGGGCCGCCGCCTTCTTCATCCGCCGGACATGCCAGCGTTGCAGCCAACCGATCAACGCATTGCGAAGGTCCGGCGGCAGCGCGCCGATGATCCGCACGCCCAGATGCACCCGCCGGGGGAAAGCCACCCGCGTGCGCCCTGCGGCAATCCCCTCCAGCGTCAGCCGCGCCGCACGTGAGGCGCGCATGATGAGCGGCATGGGCGTGGTGTTGGCCGCGCTCAATTCCGTCCGGATATAGCCGGGGCAGACCGCGTGCAGCCGGATGCCGCGGGCGCGTTCATTGCCGTCCATCGCCTCCGCCCAGGATTGGATGGCGGATTTGCTGGCCGAATAGGCTGGCGCCATCGGGGCCGGGACGAAGGCCAGGATGGAGGAGATGACGGCAATCCGCCCCCGCAGTCCATCCGGCCCCGGCGCCTGTTTGGCCATGGCCGCGATGGCCGGCAGTGCCGTGTTGAACATGCCCCTCACATTGGTATCGAGGATGCGGCGCGCCTGCTCGGGGCATTCAAAGGGCGCGCCGATCTCCCCCAGCACGCCCGCATTGGCGATCACGAGGTCCAGCGGCCCCGCGCCGCTGATCCACTCTGACATGCCATCGGCATCGCTCACATCGAGCACCGCCTGGGTCACCTGGGCGCCACGCGCGGCGCAGAGTTGCGCGACCTCGGCCAGGCTCTCCGCCTGAAGATCGCAAAGATGGAGCGTCGCGCCCGGCCCCGCGCAGGCCTCTGCCAGGGCCTTGCCGAGCCCTCCCGCCGCACCGGTGATCAGCACATGGCGCCAGGGATAGGTTGTCATACTGTCACTGGCTCAAGAGCGCGGGACTTACAGCTTGGGCAGGGCCACGCCGCGCTGGCCCATGTATTTCCCGGCCCGGTCGGCATAGCTCACCTCGGGCGCGGAGGCGCCCTGGAGAAACAGGAACTGGCAAATCCCCTCATTGGCATAGACCTTGGCGGGAAGGGGCGTCGTGTTGCTGATCTCGATGGTGACCTGCCCCTCCCATTCCGGCTCCAGCGGCGTGACATTCACGATCAGCCCGCAGCGTGCATAGGTGGATTTGCCCAGGCAGATCACCAGGATGTCGCGCGGAACCTTGAAGACCTCGACCGTGTGGGTCAGCACGAAGGAATTGGGCGGAATGATGCAGACCGGGCCCTTGCGGGTGACGAAGCCGGTCTCGGAAAACGCCTTGGGGTCCACCACGGCATTGTCCACATTGGTGAAGACCTTGAACTCCTCCGCCGCCCGCGCGTCATAGCCGAAGGAGGAGAGGCCGTAGGAGATCACGCCCTCCCGCTTCTGCGCCTCGATGAAGGGCGATATCATGCCGTGCTCGGTCGCCATGCGGCGGATCCAGTGGTCGGGCATGATGGGCATTCAGGACTCTTTCGGCTGGGGCTCGGAGGAGGGGGGTCTAGCCTCCTTCGGCGCCTCGCGTCCATCGGCGGGCTCCTCCGCCCGCGCGCGCTGCTGCGCCTTGCGCTTGCGCAGGTTGGCGCGCAAGGCGGCCGCGCGCCTCGCTTCC
>CANHTE010000221.1 GCA_947462945.1 Acetobacteraceae bacterium | reverse complement strand
CGCCGCATCCCCACCCTGCTGGCTGGGATGCATGCGCCCCCCAATTTGGGCGCCGATTATGGCGCATCCTTCCATGCCGTCTTCACGGAGGCCGCCAAGCAACGGCCACAATTGATTTTTGTACCATTTTTCCTGGAAGGCGTGGCCGGCGATCGCGCCCTGAACCAGGCCGATGGCATCCATCCCAACCCGCGCGGCGTGGCGGTCATGATCCGCCACCTGCTGACCGCCACGGAACAATTGCTGGACCGTGTGGGGCCTCCCCCGGCAGGATAGAATTGCGAATCCGGGTAGGGGGCTTGGCCCATGCGTCTTTTCGTCGCTCTTGAACTTCCGGAGGAAGTGAAGGATCGCCTGGCATCCCTCACAGGCGGCTTGCCTGGCGTGCGCTGGGTCCGCCCAGATAACTACCACCTCACCCTGCGCTTCATCGGCGAAGTTCCAGGCTACCTGGCCGAGGATCTGGATTTGGCCCTGGCCAATATCCGCGCCAAGCCCTTCGCCCTGCGCCTCTCCGGCCTGGGCACCTTCGAAAAGGCGGGGCGGGTGCAATCCCTGCATGTGGTGGCAGAGCGGACGCCAGCCTTGGCACACTTGCAATCCAAGATTGAGACTGCCCTGCAACGTGCTGGAATGCCAGCAGAACGTAAGCGCTTCGCGCCCCATGTCACCCTGGCCCGAACGGATGGCGCGGCGCTGCCCAAGCTGGCCGGCTTCATTCAGGCCCATAACCTGTTCCGGACCGAGCCGGTGATGGTGGAACGCTTCGTCCTTTACTCGTCGCAGCTCGGAAAGGAGGCGGCGGTCTATACGCCCGAGGTGGAATACGCGCTGGCGGCTTGAGGGTTTGCGTCGGGGCGGATAAACCCTGACACGTGGCAAGGTTTCGTCCCTTCCTGATCCGCCTCCTCGCGGCCGTTCTGCTGTTGCAGTCGGGCGTGGCGGTCGCGCATTGCCTGCGCGGCATGGGCGCGGGCGAGGGCATGCTGGTCGAGATTTGCTCGACCGACGGCATGCGGACGATCCGCCTGGACAGCCAGGGCGAGCCCGCCAACGATCACGCGCCGGAAGCGGAGGGCGGCTTCTGCCCACTCTGCCATGGCTTGCCGGGCGTGACTTTGCCGGAGCCGCCGAGCGTCTTCACGACGGCCTGGCTGGATGCTTCCGGCATTTGGCAGATTACGGGCACGGAACATGTGCGCCCGCCCGCCCGTGCACCGCCCTACGCCACGCGCGCCCCGCCCATTACGGCCTGAACGCAGTCGCTCGCGCGCTCGCCTGCCGGGCGTGCGGCTGCGCCTCGCCATCATGTCGCTGTTGAGCGTGCTTGCGCCTGGCGGCCGCGCAACCTTTTGAACCGACCCGCCCAAGGAAAACCCATATGACCACTCGACGCATTCTGATGACCGTCGCCGCCCTGCTTCCCTGCGCGGCCGCCGCCCAGGCCCGTGACACGATCACCGAGGCCGGCGCGCTGCGCATCGTGAACCCCTGGACCCGCGCGGCGGGGCAGGGGATGCAGGGCGGCGGATTTCTGGTGATCCGCAACACCGGCGCCACGCCGGATAAGCTGGTTTCCGCCACATCCCCAGCCGCCGGCCGGCTGGAACTGCACACCCATATCCGCGACGGGGATGTGATGCGGATGCGCCCGGTGAATGACATTCCCGTGCCGGCCAATGGCGAGGTCACGCTCCAGCCGGGCGGGCTGCATTTGATGCTGATGGGCCTCACCCAGCCGATGAGTGTGGGCCAGTCCATCCCGGTGACCCTGCGCTTCGAACATGCGGGCGAGGTCACGGTCCAGCTGGCGGTGCAGGCGGCCGGGGCGCGCCAGCCCGCGCACCGCCACTGAGGGCGGGCGGCGGCCGGGCTTACGCCTGGCCGCCTTCGCTGTATCCTGCGCCCCAGAACCAGGGAGCGCGCCATGAACATCCAATCCGCCGAGGCGACCACGCCTCTGCTCACCATTCAGGGCGCCCGCGCCACCATTCGGCTGAACCGCCCCGCCGTGCATAACCGCATCGAGCCGGCTGATCTGCTGATGCTCAGCCAGCATCTGGCGGCCATCGAGGCCAACCCCGAGATCCGCGTGATGGTGCTGACCGGCACCGGCAAATCCTTCTCCTCCGGCTATCATCTCGGCGACATGGCCGAGCGGCCGGCCGCCGAAGTCACCGCGCGGGATGATGCGCCTTCCTTCGAAGGGGTGGGGGACCAGCTGGAGCGGCTGCGCGTGCCGACCATCTGCCGGCTGAATGGCGGCGTCTATGGCGGCTCGACCGACCTCGCCCTGTGCTGCGATTTCCGCATCGGCGTGGACACGGCCGAGATGTTCATGCCGGCCGCGCGGCTGGGGTTGCATTATTACCCTTCGGGCATGCTCCGCTATGTCAGCCGGCTGGGGCTGAATGCCGCGAAGAAGCTGTTCCTGACCGCCGAGAAAATCCACGCCCCGGAAATGCTCGCCATCGGCTATTTGACCGAGATGCTGCCCGCGGCCGAACTCGATGCCCGCGTGGATGCGCTGGCCGAGCGCCTGGCCGCCATGGCGCCGCTTGCGGTGCAGGGGGTGAAGCGCAGCCTGAACGAAATCGCCCGGCAGGAATTTGATGTGCAAGGCGCCCTGGACCGCGCCAAGGCCAGCCAGGCCAGCGAGGATTTGCAGGAAGGCTTGCTGGCATTCCGGGAAAAGCGCGCGCCCGTCTTCAAGGGCCGCTGACCAAAATCATTTTTCGAGAAGCCTACCCATCCCAACACCAACGAACGGGGTCTGGGGCCAATGGCCCCAGCCGCCGGAGGCCCTTTTCTTCGCTCCAGGCGCCACCATTCGGGACCAACCCGAATTCCGGTCATCTCGTGGCTGCAAGCGCAGCGAAACCGGCCTATAAGCGCGGCACCGCTTCAGCTTGGGATTATCCGCGCGCATGTCCATCCACGCTGCCCTCACCCATCGCACCAGCTATCGCTACGACCGCCCGGTGGCACTGGGGCCGCAAACCATCCGGTTGCGGCCAGCGCCGCATGCGCGCACGCCCATCCTCGCCTATTCGCTGAAGATCGAACCACAGCCGCATTTCCTGAATTGGCAGCAGGACCCGCAGGGCAATTTCCAGGCGCGCGTCGTCTTCCCCGAGCGCGTCACGCATTTCGACGTCACGGTGGATCTGGTTGCCGATATGGCGACCATCAACCCCTTCGACTTCTTCCTGGAGCCAGAGGCCGAAAACTACCCCTTCACCTATGACCACATCCTCGACGAGGAACTCGCCCCCTTCCGCAAGCTGGCGGCGCCTGGCCCGCTGCTGAAATCCCTGCTGGCCGAAATCCCGCGCGAGAAGAAGCGCATGGTGGATTTCCTGGTGCTCATCAATCAGCTGGTGCAGTCCCGCATTTCCTACATCGTGCGCATGGAGCCTGGCGTCTGGGACCCCGAGCGCACGCTGGGTGAGGGCCGTGGTTCCTGCCGCGACTCTGCCTGGCTGCTGGTGCAGGCGGCCCGGCATCTGGGCTTCGCCGCCCGTTTCGTCTCGGGCTATCTGATCCAACTGGTCGCGGACCAGAAGCCGGTGGAAGGCCCCGAGGGCCCCACGGCCGATTTCACCGATCTGCACGCCTGGGCCGAGGTCTATCTGCCCGGCGCCGGCTGGGTCGGGCTGGACGCCACCTCCGGCCTGATGGCGGGCGAGGGCCATATCCCCTTGGCCGCAACGCCCGAACCCGCCTCCGCAGCCCCGATTTCGGGCCTGATCGAGGAGAGCGAGACGGAATTCGAGTTCGAGATGCAGGTCACCCGCATCGCCGAAACCCCGCGCGTCACCAAGCCCTACACGGACCAGACCTGGGCCGCGATCCGCGCCGCGGGGGACCGCGTGGATGCGGCCCTGGCCCGCCAGAACATGCGCCTGACCATGGGGGGCGAGCCCACCTTCGTGGCCGCGAGTGACCGTGAGGCCCCGGAATGGAACACGGATGCCCTCGGCCCCACCAAGCGCGCCTATGCGAACCGCCTGCTGCGCCGGTTGATCCCGCTTTGGTCCAAGGGCGCGGTCATCCATACCGGCCAGGGCAAGCAATATCCGGGTGAGCCGCTGCCGCGCTTTGCCCTCTCCGCTCATTGGCGGCTGGATGGCGAGCCGGTCTGGCGCAATCCGGAATTGCTGGCTTCCGATGACGATACGGATGATGCCAATCATCACGCGGCCGCGCATTTCGCGGCAAGCCTGGCCGAGCGGCTGCAAGTGCCACCCAGCTTGGCGAAGCCAGCGCATGAGGACATCCATTATTACCT
>CANHTE010000220.1 GCA_947462945.1 Acetobacteraceae bacterium | reverse complement strand
GCGGGCGGGTTCACGCGCGATCATGTCGCCCGTGGGCGGGATGGCGGCCACGCGCACGCGGTCCGGCCCCAGGCCGCGCAGCAGGAAAAACTCCTCCAACATGGGCACCCAGGCGGCGCCGCCGGTCAGCACGGCGACGCGCGGTGAGACCCGCAGCGCGGCCTGGATGGCCGAATCCGCCATGCCGATGATGGGCAGGGGAAAACACTCCCGCGCCGCCTCCAGCCCTGGGTCACCAAAGCAGCCAATGATGGCGGCATCGAAGCCCTGCGGATTGTCGCGGCCGATCTCGGTGGCCAGCACATCCAGCACCGCATGGGCGGCCACCGCCGCCGCCGCGCGGGACGCGATGTAGCGCGCACCGAAGCGGGCCGTCAGAGGGGTGATCTCATGCGGGCACATGCCGCGCGCGCCTTGGGCCATGCGCTCGGTGATGGCGGGGTCGGTGTTGCCGTTGAGGAGGAGAAGCTTCATCGGCGGGCAGTAGTGCCCGGCCCTTGGGCAAAGGCAAGGGGGCTTGGGGCGGGGAGGGGCAATCTGCGCAGGCGGGGCGCTTGCCCAGGCCACCAGGTTTGGCGCTTACTGAGCTTTGAGGAAAACCCAGTCAGGGATAAATAACATGCGCTTGCGTCATCTCATCATGGCGGCAATTTTGCCGCTCACCCTCGCCGCGACGGCCCCTGCGCAAGCGCAGGGCACGCTGCGCATCGGCATGACGGCCGCCGATATCCCGCTGACCCATGGCCAGCCCGACCAGGGCTTCGAGGGCAACCGCTTCACCGGCATTCCCCTGTATGATGGCCTGACGGCCTGGGATTTGAGCGCTTCCGACCGACCCTCCACCGTCATCCCCAGCCTGGCCCTCGAATGGGCGGCGGATGCCAATGACCGCACGCGCTGGGTCTTCCGCCTGCGTCCCGGCGTCACCTTCCATGATGGCAGCCCCTTCAACGCCGACGCCGTGGTCTGGAACGTCCGCAAGGTGCTGGACCGCGAGGCGCCGCATTTCGACCCCCGCCAGGTGGGCGTGACCGCCACGCGCATGCCCACACTGCGCCGCGCCGAAAAAATCGATGACATGACCGTGGCGCTGTTCACGAGCGAGCCGGACAGCCTGCTGCCGATCAACCTCACCAATCTGTTCATGGCGAGCCCGACGCATTGGGAAGCGCTGCGCAGCCGCAATCCGACGCCGGAGGCCACCTGGAACGCCTTTGCCGCCGCCCCCTCGGGCACCGGCCCCTTCCGGCTGACCCGGCTGGTGCCGCGTGAGCGGGCCGAGATGGCGCGCAATGACAATTACTGGGGCACCAAGGCCAAGCTGGACCGCATCGTCCTGCTGCCCATCCCCGAAGCCAGCGCCCGCACGGCGGCCCTGCTTTCGGGCCAGGTGGACTGGATCGAAGCGCCCTCCCCCGATGCGGTGCCGCAGCTGCGCTCACGTCAGATGCAGATCGCGTCCAACCCGCAGCCGCATGTCTGGCCCTGGCAGCCCTGTTTCCTGCCCTCCTCGCCGCTCAGCGATGTGCGGGTGCGGCGTGCGCTGAACCTCGCCATTGACCGTGAGGCGCTGCGCACGCTGCTGGGCGGCATGATGCAGCCGGCCCTGGGCACCTATCCAGCTGGGCACCCCTGGGCGGGCAACCCCAGCTTCCAAATCCGCACCGACAAGGCCGAGGCGCGCCGCCTGCTGGCTGAGGCCGGCTACGGCCCGCAGCGGCCCCTGACCATTCGCGTGCAGATCAGCGCCTCCGGCTCCGGCCAGATGCAGCCGCTCTCGATGAACGAGTTCCTGCAGCAGGATCTGCGCAGTGTCGGCGTGAATGTCGAGTTCGACGTGATCGAGTGGAACGCGCTTTTCACCAATTGGCGCAATGGCTGCGGGCATGCTTCAGCCCGCGGGGCGCATGCCACCAATGTCAGCTTCTCGGCGATGGACCCGTTCTTCTCGCTGGTCCGCTTCTACGACAGCAAGATGGGGCCGCCGGTGTCCAACAACTGGGGCATGTTCAATGATCCGCGCTTCGACCAGATGGTGGCCGCCGCGCGCAATGCCTTCGAACCCGCCGAGCGCGACGCGGCCCTGGCGCGGCTGCACGCGGCCGGCGTGGACGAGGCGCTGTTCATCTGGATCGCCCATGACGTGGGCCCCCGCGCGATGAGCCCGCGGGTGCGTGGCCATGTCCAGCCGCAGAGCTGGTTCGTGGATCTGCGCCTGCCCTTCATTCAGTAAGCCGATGACGACGCGCCGCCCCACCACTCCCGATGGGGCGGCCCCTGCCTTGACTGACATGCTTTCCGGAGGATGGGCCTGATGTTCTTCTATCTGATACGCAGGCTCATCTACGCGGTGCCGATCGCGCTCGCGGTCGGTTTCGTGTGCTTCATGCTGGTGCAGATCGCCCCGGGCGACCCCATCAACGCCATCGTCCCGCCCGATGCGCCGCAGGAAGTGGTGGAGCAGGTGCGGCGCGACTATGGGCTGGACAAGCCCTTGCCCGTGCAATTCGGCCTTTGGCTGATGAAGGTGGTGCAGGGTGATCTCGGCCGTTCCCTCGCCACCGGGCGCCCGGTCTGGAGTGACCTGCATTCGGCCATCGGCAATACGCTGATGCTGGCGCTGGCGGCCTCCTTGATCGGCTTCGTCATGGGCTGCGTGCTGGGCGGCCTGGCGGGCACCTTCCGGGGTTCCATCCTGGACCGCGTGGCGGTGACCACGGCCGTGGCCGGCGTTTCGGTGCCGCATTACTGGCTGGGCATGGTGCTGGTGGTGATTTTTTCGGTGCAGCTGAACTGGTTGCCCGCCATGGGGGCCGGCCCCGGCGGCAGCGCCGACTGGGCCTGGAACTGGGAGCATGTGCAACACCTGGTCCTGCCTGCCATCACGCTTTCGGTGATCCCGATGGGCATTGTCACGCGCACGGTGCGCGGCATCGTGGCCGAGATCATGAACCAGGAATTCGTGGTGGCCCTGCGCGGCAAGGGCCTGACCTCCTGGAACGTCTTCGTCCATGTCGTGAAGAACGCGGCGCCGAATGCGCTGGCGGTGATCGGCCTGCAGCTGGGCTATCTCATGGGCGGCTCGATCCTGGTGGAGACCGTGTTCTCATGGCCGGGGACCGGACTGCTGCTGAACAGCGCGATCTTCCAGCGTGATCTGCCGGTTTTGCAGGGCACCATTCTGGTATTGGCCATGTTCTTCGTCGCGCTCAACCTGTGCGTGGATCTGATCCAGACCGCCCTGGACCCGAGGATCAAGCGCGCATGATCCTCTTCCCCCTTTGGCGCGCCTGCCGGCGCGACGGATCAAGCGCGCATGATCCTCTCCTTCCCTCTAGCGCGCCTGCCGGCGCGACGGATCAAGCGCGCATGATCCTCTCCCTCCCTCTAGCGCGCCTGCGGGCGCGACGGACCAAGCGCGCATGAGCACCTCCGCTGCCACCGCCGAACTTGCCATCCAGGCGAAGACCGCCGTCGCCCGCTCCGAGGGCTATTGGGCGGGTGTCTGGAAGCGCCTGAAGCGTGATCCGCTGACGATCTTCTGCGCCAGCGTGCTGTTCGTCATGCTGATGATCATCGTCTTCGCGCCCTTCATCGCCCCGCATGACCCCTTCCAGGGCAGCATGATGCGCCGCCTGCGGCCCATCGGGACCGACAACCATATCCTCGGCACGGATGAGCTGGGGCGCGACATGCTGACGCGCCTGATCTTCGGTGGGCGTCTTTCCTGGTTCATGGGCATTGTTCCCGTGGCCCTGGCCTTCGCGATCGGCACCTTCCTGGGCGTGCTGGCAGGCTTCGTCGGCGGCAAGGTCAATATGCTGATCATGCGCGTGACCGACGTGTTCTATGCCTTCCCCTCCGTGCTGCTGGCGGTGGCCATTTCAGGCGCGCTTGGGGCCGGCATCCTCAACGCCATTCTGGCGCTGACGCTGGTGTTTGTCCCGCCCATCATCCGTGTGGCGGAATCCGTCACCACCGGCGTGCGCAACCTGGACTTCGTGGATGCGGCGCGGGCGTCCGGCGCCTCCGCCTTCACCATCGTGCGGGTGCATGTGCTGGGAAATGTGCTGGGCCCGATCTTCGTCTATTCGACGTCCTTGATCTCGGTCTGCATGATCCTCGCCTCGGGGCTTTCCTTCCTCGGCCTGGGCACCCGCCCGCCGGAGGCCGAGTGGGGCCTGATGCTCAACACCCTGCGCACGGCCATCTATGTGCAGCCCTGGGTGGCAGTGTTGCCCGGCGCCTGCATCTTCGTGACGTCGATCTGCTTCAACCTGGTCTCAGACGGC
>CANHTE010000219.1 GCA_947462945.1 Acetobacteraceae bacterium | reverse complement strand
CGGTGAAGAGCACGATGCGCTCGCCACGCGCCGAGAGTTCGGCGGCCAGCGCTTCGGCCGGGAAGAGATGTCCGCCGGTGCCCCCGGCGGCGATGGCGATGGGGCGCATGGCCATTCCCCTCATGACGCGCCCCTCATGTCGGCACGGCTTGGGCGAAGGGGGGGGCCTCCTCCGTCCGCGCGCCGCGCCGGCGCGTCAACGCCAAGAGGAAACCCATGCCGATGGCGAGCGCGATGGAGGAGGAGCCGCCATAGCTCACGAAGGGCAGCGTCATCCCCTTGGTGGGAATGAGATGCAGGGAGGAGGCCATGTTGATGAAGGCCTGCAGGCCGAATTGCACCAGGAGGCCGGTGGCGGCCAGGGCCAGGAACACATCACGCTCGCCAGCCAGGCGCAGCAGCCCGCGAATCACGACAAAGGCAAAGATGGCCAGGATGATGAGGCAGGCGACCAGGCCGAATTCCTCACCCGCCACGGGAAAAACGAAATCCGCATGGGCATCGGGCAGCGCATCCTTCACGCGGCCTTCGCCAGGGCCACGCCCCAGCAGGCCGCCATTGCCGAAGGCCTCCAGCGACATGCGGATCTGGAAATTATCACCCGCCTCGGGGTCCAGAAATCGTTGCACGCGGGAGCGCACATGCCCGTGCAGCATGAAGGCCAGGACGCCCAGACCCGCCACGCCACCCGCACCCACGACCACCCACATGAGATTGATGCCGGAGACGAAAATCTGTGCCAGGAACACGGCGACAATCACGGCCAGCATGCCGATATCCGGCTGCTGCTTCAGCAGCACCGCCACCAGGCCGATGAGGATGAAGGCCAGGATCATCCCCGGAAAGTGGCGGCTGCGCTTGCCCTCCGCGATCAGCCAGGCACAGACCACGGCCAGGCAGGGCTTGAGGAATTCGGAGGGCTGCAAGGACATCCCCGGCAGCGAAAGCCAGCGCCGCGCGCCCTTGATCTCGGTGCCCGCCACCAAGGTCATCATCGTCAAGGCCAGGGCGCCCAGCGCGCCCAATATCGCAAAGCGCAGCACCCAGCGCGGGCTGAGCAGCGAACAGCCGATCATCACCAGGATGGCCAGGGTGGAATAGAAGACCTGCCGCTCCAGGAACATGCTGCGGGAGGCGGCGCCGATGCGGCTGGCGACCGCGGGTGAGGCGGAGAGCATCATCACATAGCCGATGGCGATCAACGCCAGCAGCGCCCCCAGCGTCCAGCGATCCACGCTCCACCACCAGCGGCCGAGGGTGGAGGTATCGGTGCGGGAGACGGCCATCAGAATTCCATCCCTGGCAGGGCGCGAACCAAGGCGCGGAAGGCATCGCCGCGCGCATCGAAACCGGTAAACTGATCCCAGGAGGCGGCGGCGGGTGAAAGCAGCACCACATCCGCAGCCCCCGCCCGTGCGGCCTGTGCGGCGGCGGGCACGGCTTGTGCCAGCGTGCCGCAAATCCGGTGCCGCACGCCATGCGCGGCCAGGGTCTCGGCGAATTCGGGTCCGTCGCGGCCGATCAGGAAGGCTTCGGCGATGCGCGGAAAATGGGGCGCGAGCGGCGTGATGCCCCCGGCCTTGCCGGTGCCGCCCGCGATCCAGAGCACGCGGTCATAACTGGCCAGGGCGCAGGCCGTGCTGTCGGCATTGGTGGCCTTGCTGTCATTGATGAAGCGCACGCCCCCCATCCGCCCGACCAATTCCTGGCGATGCACCAGGCCCGGATAGGTTTGCAGCCCTTCGGCCAGCGCCCCGCGTTCCAGCCCAAGTGCGAGCGCCATGGCCACGGCGGCGGCGGCGTTCTGCGCATTGTGCATGCCCGGCAAATTGGCGCAGGTGGCGAGGTCGGCGATCAGGCCCGCCGCATCACGCAGAACCGCGCCCTCGGCCCAGACCCCGGCCGGCTGCGGAACAGCGCCCGAGATCGGCACGCGGCGCGCCAGAAGGCTGGCGCCAAGCCCCGCCGTGGCGGCGTCATCCTGGCCGAGCACGGCCACATCGCCCGCGCCTTGCGCGGCAAAAATCCGCGCCTTGGCGCCCAGGTAGCCGGCCATGTCGCCATGGCGGTCCAGATGATCCGGGCTGAGGTTGAGCATCGCTGCGACATTGAATCGAAGTTCGGCGATTCGTTCCAGCATATAGCTCGACATTTCGAGGACATAGACGCCGTCATCGCCCAGCAGCCGCATATCCAGCGCGGCCGGGCCCAGATTGCCGCCGACTTCCACGGGAATCCCGGCCCGCGCCAGCAGATGCGCCAGCAGCGCCGTCGTCGTGCTTTTGCCGTTCGTGCCGGTGATGCCGACGAAACGCGCCCGGCTGCCCGTGGCGCGCACCGCGCGGAACAGGAATTCCACATCGGCCAGGATCGGGGCTCCCGCCGCCCGCGCCGCCGCCGCCGCCGGATGCACGCGCGGCAGCAGATGCGGAATGCCCGGTGAGAGCAGCAGCGCGTCGAAATCAAAGCCGAGCGCAGGATCAGCAACCACGAGGCCCAGGGCCGCGGCCTCGGCCCGCGCGGCCTCGCCATCATCCCAGCAGGTGACGTCCGCGCCCCATTCCCGCAGGCGGCGCGCGGCCGGCAGCCCGGCCCGGCCGAGCCCCACCACCGCGATGCGCATGCGGGAAAATGGCGTCATCGGATTTTCAGCGTCGAAAGGCCGATGAGGCCGAGCACCATGGCGATGATCCAGAAGCGGATCACGATGGTGGCCTCGGCCCAGCCCTTCTTTTCGAAATGATGGTGCAGCGGCGCCATCAGGAAAACGCGCCGCCCGGTGCGCTTGTACCAGAAGACCTGGATGATGACGGACAGCGTTTCCACCACGAACAACCCGCCGACGATGGCCAGCACGATCTCATGCTTGGTCGCCACCGCAATCGAGCCCAGCGCGCCACCCAAGGCGAGGCTGCCCGTATCGCCCATGAAGACGGCGGCGGGCGGTGCGTTGAACCACAGGAAGCCGAGCGAGGCGCCAATCAGGGCCGAGCAGAACACCGCCAATTCGCCGGCACCCGGCACGCCATGCAGTTGCAGATAATCCGCATAGATGCGGTTGCCCACCAGATAGGCGATCAACGCGAAAACCGCGGCCGCGATCATCACCGGCACGATGGCCAGCCCATCCAGCCCATCGGTCAGGTTTACTGCGTTGGAGGAGCCCATCATCACGAAAGCAGCGACGAAGGGAAACAGGATGCTGAGCGGGATCAGCGCTTCCTTCAGAAACGGCACGGCCAGATTGTCGGACAGGCCCGGGGGCAGCAGATACATGAACCAAAGCGCCGCGACGAAGGCGATGGCCCCCTGGGAGACCAGCTTGGCCCGGCCGGAAACGCCCTTGGTGTTGCGCTTGGTCACCTTCAGCCAGTCATCGGCGAAGCCCAGCGCGCCATAGCCCAGCGTGACGAACAGCACCGCCCAGATGAAGCCATTGCGCAGATCGGCCCAAAGCAGCACGCCGAGCGTGAGCGAGAGCAGGATCAGCACGCCGCCCATGGTGGGCGTGCCTTTCTTGGTGATGAGATGCCCCGCCGGCCCATCCTCACGGATGGGCTGGCCGCCGCGCTGGAAGCTGCGCAGCCAGTTGATCACGGAGTTGCCGAAGACCAGCGCGATGAACAGTGCCGTCATGCAGGCGGCCCCGGCGCGGAACGTCGTGTAGCGCGCCAGGTTGAACAGGATGAACTCATCCGCGAGCGGAGAGAGCAGCAGCGGAATCATTCAATCGGTTCCTGTCAAAGCGCGAATGACCGAAGCCATGCGCATGCCGAGCGAGCCCTTCACCAGCACGGCATCCCCATCCCGCAGCGCGGCGGCGACGATGGGGGCAAGGCTTGCCGCATCCTCGGTATGCGCGCCCTGGCGCCGCGCCGGAAGGGCCGCATGCAAATGCGCCATCAGCGGGCCGCAGGTGAAGACCAGATCCGCCGCCTTTGCTGCATCCGGCGCCAAAGCGCGGTGCAGATCGGGGCCGAAATCGCCCAATTCGCGCATATCGCCCAGCACGGCGATGCGCCGCGTGGCCTTTTGCGCGGCCAGCACCAGCAAGGCCGCGCGAATGGCGGAGTCGGAGGCGTTGTAGCTTTCATCGAGCAGCAGGGCGGTGCCATTGTCGGGGGTGGAAATGCGCCGCATCTCGCCCCGGCCGGCGCCTGCGCCAAAGCCGGAAAGGGCGGCGGCCGCCAGGCCCGTATCGCCGCCCGCCGCCTGAATGGCGGCGAGTGCGGCCAGCGCATTCATCGCCATATGCTGGCCCGGCTGGTCAAGGCGCAGCAGGATGTGACGGCCG
>CANHTE010000218.1 GCA_947462945.1 Acetobacteraceae bacterium | reverse complement strand
TCCGCCGAACGGGCGAGTGGCCCCACGGAATCCAGCGAGGGCGAAAGCGGCAGCACGCCGGTGATGGGCACGCGCCGCGCCGTCGGCTTGAAGCCGACCACACCATTCAGCGCAGCCGGGATGCGGCAGGAGCCGCCGGTATCCGTGCCCAGGCCGCCAAACCCCATGCCATCGGCCGCCGCCACGCCCGCGCCGGAGGATGAGCCGCCCGGCAACCTTCCCGTCGCGCGGTCCCAGGGGGAGGAGGGCGTGCCGTAATGCGGGTTGGCCCCCAGGCCCGAGAAGGCGAATTCCGTCATGTTCGTGCGGCCCAGAATGATGAAGCCCTGTCGGTTCAACCGCTCGACCACGGGTGCAGGCACGGAGGCTGGCTTCGCACCATCCCGCGCGACGGAGCCCGCATGCGTGACTTGCCCGGCCTCGTCGAACAAATCCTTCACGGTGATGGGAATGCCGGCGAAGCGGCTGGGCGCGCGGCCGGCGTGGCGCAGCTGGTCCATGGCCCGCGCCTGTTCCCGCGCCGCCTTGGCGTGCAGCGTGGTGAAGACGCGCGGCCCCTCACCCTCCGTCGCGCGGGCCAGCGCCTCCTCCACCAGGGCACTCGCGGAGCTGCGACCGGTTTCGAGGGCGTTCACCGCATGGGCGATGGTGGGGTGGGCATGGCGGGGCATCTGGCCGTCCTGCTGAATTTGCGACAGGCTGACTATGGAAGGACAACGCCCCCGATGAAACCCATGGTTTTGAAACCCATCCTCCTCACCGGGGCGTCCGGCGCCCTGGGCCGCATGCTGGCCCGCGAACTCGCCGCCGCGGATCTGACCTTGCGAATGACGGATATCGTGCCGTTCCCGGACGCCCTGCCCCCCGGCGCCAGCTTCACCCGCGCCGACCTGAATGACGGGCTGACGATCACGCGCCTCGCGGAAGGCTGCGGCGCCATTCTGCATTTCGGCGGCATCAGCGTGGAACAGCCCTTCGAGGATATCCTGGGGCCCAATCTGCGCGGGCTGCATCACATCTACGAGGCCGCCCGGCGGGAATCGGCGCGGGTCGTCTTCGCCAGTTCCAACCACAGCATCGGCTTCCATGAGCAGGGGCGCAGCCTGGACCTCGACTGCCAGTTCCGGCCGGATGGCTTTTATGGGCTTTCCAAGGCCTATGGCGAGCTGATGGGGCGGCTTTATTGGGACAAGCACGGGGTGGAAAATGTGAATCTCCGCATCGGCACCTGCCTGCCGGAGCCGCGTGACGCGCGGGCTCTCTCCACCTGGCTTTCCTACCCGGATTTGGCGCGGCTGGTGCGGGCCTGTGTCACGGCGGAACGGGTGGGGCATGCAGTGATCTGGGGTGCTTCGGCCAATCCGGCGAGCTGGTGGGCGCAAGACCATCGCGAGCGCATCGGCTGGGCCCCACAGGACAATGCCGAGGCCTTCCGCGCCAAGTTGGGAACCGTGCTGAACCCGAACGAGGTGGGCCGCCGCCACCAGGGCGGTGCCTTTTGCGTGCAGGACTATTCCCGCGCCACGCCGCCCCCGGCCGATGCCTTCAGCCTGGATTGAAGCTCAGCAGGGCGAGGGGATGGGCTGCAATTCGCCCAGCCGCCCATCCACGACGAATTCGCCGAAATCCATCTTGAGTTCATCCGCCACGCCATTCTCGAAATAGCGCATGCTGACCTCATAATCCGGCGTGGCCGCGCCGCCACCCTGGCCATTGGCGTTGCGATCGAAAAAGGCGATGCGCATGCGGGCGCTGCTCAGCGTGGCCAGCAGCGGAAAATCCGCATTGGCCTGCGGGGCGACCCAACCGCCGGAGATGATGGTCGTGGTGTCCTGCGCGCCCTCGGCCGAGGTGCCGTCGAAGAGCGGCGTGACCAGGATACGCTGCCCGGCGCGGGCGGCGGCCAGGCTGCGGATCGTGTGGATCATCGGCAGGATGGTGCCCTGGGGCAGGTCTTCCTCGGTTGCGGCGGGCTCCTGATAGCGGATGCGGCCGCCCTGGGGCGTGATGCTCGCATCCCCCGCGACGCGGGAGGTGATGGCTCCGCCCGTCATCTGCGTCAGTGAGAACCGCAGGGAGGAGCCGTCCTTCGCCTCCAGCGTCGCGTAGTCGGAAGTGGTCTCGACCACATTGCCATCGCGGTCACTGATCAGCAGCGTAAAGCGCTGGCGCGAGGCCCAGGCGTCACAGGCATCAATCATCTCAAACAGCATGATGCCCTCGGCCTGCTCGATGGCGGCACTGTCACGCACACTGTCCAGCTTCAGCCGGTAGGCCGCGCGATGGGCCAGCATCTGTTCCGAGCCGGGCTCGGCCGCCTGGGCCGGCATGGCCTGGAACAGACCGGCCAGCAGAGCGGCGAGGGGGAGTCCGAGGAGGCGGCGGCGCAGGTTCATGCGGTGCAGCATAGAACAGAAACCACGCCGGAGGAATCGCGCAGTTCGCCTTCAGGCAGAAAGGATCATCAGCCCATCCACCGCCACGCAGCCCTCCGGCCGGCACACCAGCGGATTGATCTCGGCTTCTTCGAGACGATCCCCCATCGCCGCCGCGAAGCCGGAGAATTGCGCGATGGTGGCGGCGATCTCCGCCACCGGCATGGGGGCGCTGCCACGGAAGCCGTCCAGCAGCGGGAAGGCCTTGAGGGAGCGCAGCATGGCCATGGCGCCCTCGATGGAGACCGGCGCCACATCGAGCGCCACATCCTTCCAGAGCTCCGCCTGCACGCCGCCCAGGCCCACCAGCACCATGGTGCCGAATTGCGGATCACGCCGGGCGCCCAGGATGAGTTCCACACCCCGCGCCTCCATGCGCTGCACCAGCACGCCATCCACCCGGGCGCGGGGCGCATGCTTGGCCACGCCCGCCATGATGCGGCCATGGGCGGCGGTGACCGCGGCTGCATCCATCAGGTTCAGCTCCACACCGCCCACCTCGGTCTTGTGGGCCACATCGGGGCTGTCGAGCTTAAGCACCACCGGGAAGCCCAGCGCCTGCGCGGCGGCCACGGCGCCGGCCGCATCCGGGGCGCGATGTTCGGCCACCACGGGCAGGCCGGCCCCGGCGAAGGCCTGCTTGGCGGCGGCCTCCATCAGGGTGGCGGCACCGGCCGGGATGGCGGCGGCGGCGGCAATGGCGCGCGCATCCACCACGCCCGGCGGGGTCTTGGGATCATGGCGCTGGAACCACAGGCGCAGAGCATTCATCATCCGCCGCGTTGAGCGGAACAGCACCAGATTGGGGCTGACATCGGCGGCCTCGGCGCCCGGCCCCTCCAGGCTTTCGGGAATCCAGGCGATGCAGATGGGCTTGCCCGAGGCGGCGGCCATCGGCTCCAGCGTGCGCATGCGGGCCGGCGTCGCGGTGGGGGCCGGGTTGTGATAGACCACAGGGAAGACCACGGTCGCGTATTGCTCATCATTGAGCATGGCGAGCATGCATTCCTCAAAGGATTTCGGATTGGTCGCGACTTGCGCCGTGAGGTCGCATGGGTTGCGCGGGCTGCCGAAATCCGGAATGGCCGAGCGCAGCACGCGCTCCGTCTCGGGGGCCGGCTGCGGCAAGGCGAGGCCCGCGAATTCGGCATGATCAGCGGCCATGATGCCCGCCCCGCCGGAGGGGGTCACGATGCCCACGCCACGCGCCTTGGGCGGGCCAGCCTTGGCGAAGAAGCCCGAGGTTTCCAGCAGCGCGTCAAAATCCTCGACTTCGAGCATGCCCGCGCGGCGAAAACCGGCCGACCAGGCGGCACTGCTGCCGGCAAGCGAGCCGGTGTGGGAGGCCGCCGCCTTGGCGCCGATCTCACCGCGCCCGAGTTTCAGAACCACGATGGTCTTGCCCATGCCCTCGGCGATGCGGCCCAGCTCGAACAGCCGCCGCGCATCACGCAGCCCCTCCACCACCAGCGCGATGCTGCGGCATTCGGGGATGGTGAGCTGGAAGGCGGCGAGATCACAAACATCAAGGTCGGTCGCATTGCCGGCGGTGGCCATGTGGCACATGGCGAAGCCGCGCTCGGCCGCCTGCATCAGCGCATAGCCCAGGGCCCCCGATTGACTGACCACGCCGACACCACCGGCCGGCGCCGTCAGCTTCACGTAGTCCGGCATGAAGGTGGCGCCCGCCCGCTGCCGATGATCGGCAAAGCCCAGGCAATTGGCGCCAAGCAAGGGGAAGCCCAGGCGCCGCGCCGTCGCGCGCAGCACTTCTTCCTCTACCGCCCGCTCCGGCAAATCCGTCTCGCCATAGCCGGAGGCATAGATCACGGCGCCGCCTCCGCCCTTTTGCGCCAGCGCCT
>CANHTE010000217.1 GCA_947462945.1 Acetobacteraceae bacterium | reverse complement strand
TGGCCGGTGCCAGGATCAATCCAACCGGCCCCCAAAGCACCGCCCAAAAGGCCGAGGCCAGCAGCAGCGCGAGGGGCGTGACACCCGTGCTCGCCCCATAGAGCCAGGGTTCGAGGACATAGGTGATCAGCACATCCACCACCACGAACAGCACCAGGACCAGGATGACCGTGGCCCAGCCCTCGGTCGTGGCGAAGGCGAGCATGAGGGGAAACAGCACCGAGAGTGGCGCGCCCAGAAAAGGAATGAAGCGAAGGGCAAATCCCATCACGCCCCATAGCGGCGCATTGGGAACGCCCAGCGCCCAAAGGCCGAGCCCCATGCAAAGCCCGAACAGACCGTTCACCGCCAGTTGCATGAGCAGGAAGCGGCCAATGCGGGCCGTCGCTTCCGCCATGGCCCCCGTGGTGCGGTGCATCTCATGCAGGCCGGCCAGGCGCAGCGCACGGTCCCGCACATCCTCCCGCTGGACCAGAATGAAGGCCATCAGCAACAGCGTGATGGCCAGCATGGCAAAGGGCGCCGCAATCACCAGCGCCAGTTCGAGGAGGGCAGTCACCCCGTTTTGCTGGGCACCGACGATGCTGACCGGCATGGCGGCGGGCGCGCTTTCGGGGCCGGTCAGCGCCGCCCCCAATCGGCGGGCGAGGAGCATGACGCCCTCGAAGGGGCCCGAGCTCTGGCTGAGACCCTGCAACTTCCCGCGCAGAACGGTTTCATAGGCCGGCAGCTCGGCCGCCAAGGCCAGCGCCTGGGTGGATACGACGTAAGCCAGCCCCCCGAAGATGCCGAGCACCAGGATCAGCACAAGCAGCACGGCAGGGATGCGGGGCAGTCCCAACCGCTCCAGCCAGCCAGCCGCCGGCAGGGCCGCGATGGTCAGCAACAGGGCCAGGGCGAGCGGGGCGAAGATTTCCCGGCCGACATACAGCGCCCCCACAATGCCCGCGATGAGGAGCAGCCGCGTGGGGCCGCTATCCACGGCGGTGTGCTCGGGGGGGCGGAACGGCGCCATGGCGGTCTCCTTCATTCGTGCGGTGCAACGCGCCGGCTTCGGCCACGTTGCCGCTGATGAAGAACGACAAGGAGTTTCGCCTGATGAGCATCAGGACGCATGCGGCCCAAGATGCCAGCCCCTTCACGGCCGCGGCATTGAGCGTGTTCCTGGCCGGGCGCGTCCGCGCGCTGGGGAGTGCGGCACCGGATGGCTTGGCGCAGCTGCTGGGCCCCTCCACGCTGAAACCCAGGCTGGGCGTCATGGACAGCATGGCTGCAACGCTCACCCTCGCGGCGGATCATGCGGCCATGGCGCGCCACGCCCATGACGCGGCGGAGGACATGGAACAGGCTCATGACAGCGCGTCGCATGAGATTTTCGTGGCGCGCATTCCGGCCCACGACAAGGCGGCTTGGCTGCTGGGCAGTCATTGCACGCCCCAGGCAACCCTCGAAGCAGGAGCTCCGTCATGCTGAACGCCCCGATCACCTCTTCCGCCATGACGCCGGAGGGATATCCTGCCCGTGGCGTGCTGCGCGCACAGGTGGAAAACGCCATGAATCGCCATGTGACGCCCGTGCTGGGCCAGGCAGCAGGCCAGGCCGAAGCCGTGCTGCAGGAGGCCCGCGAAGAGATCCGGTTGCAGACCGAACGCCTGACCCTGGCAGTGCAGGGCAAGCCGCTGACGGCAATCGGCCTCGCTGCCCTGGCCGGCTTCGTGATGGCGCGCCTGATGGGGCGATGATCGCCCGGAATATGTGGCGGAGGGCGTGGGATGTCGCCGCGTCGGACCAGATCTCGCTGGTCGCGGCCGGTTGCGCCTTCCATGCGATGCTGGCGCTGTTCCCCGCACTGTCGCTTTGTATCACCTTCTACGGATTATGGTTCGATCTGCGCAGCATTGAGCCGCAATTGGCCGTGCTCCATCGCATCTTGCCCGAAGACAGCTATGCGCTGATCGCCGCCCGCGTGCAGGAGCTGGTTGCATCACCGCCTGCCGGGCTGGGTCTCGGCTCCTGGGTGGGCGGGCTGATTGCCCTTTGGAGTGCGTCATCCGGCGTCCGGGGGTTGCTCGGCGCGCTCAACCTCGCGCATGGCCAGGCGGAACATCGCGGCGTCCTGGCCTTCTACGCCACGGCGCTGCTGATCACGCTCGGCGCCATTCTGGCCGTCACCATCGGCCTGGCCATGCTCGTGGCATTGCCCGCGCTGCTCCATCTTCTGGGCCTGCCGGTGCGCGAAGCGCTGCTGTTTCGCGCCGCATCCTTCGCTTTGCTGCTGGGTTCGGTGCTGCTGGCCATCGCCACGCTTTATCGCTTCGGGCCGGCACGGCCACCCAGGCATTGGCGGCTCTTCTCGACAGGGGCAGTGACCGCCACACTGCTCTGGGCGATGGCCTCCAGCGCCTTCTCCTTCTACGTCACGCATTTCGCGACCTATGATGCCATGTATGGCGCGCTGGGCGCCGCCGTCGCCCTGCTGACCTGGCTTTATGTCAGCGTCTATCTCATCTTGCTGGGTGCCGAACTGGATGCGAGCCTCGCGCATGCAGGGGCCCGTGCGGCGGGCTTGCCGGAGCCCAGCTCCGCATGCGCAGCAAGCGCAACCGTCAGAGAATCCCGAACAGATAAAGTGCGATGATGATGGGGATGGGAAGTCCGACGAGCCAGAGCAGAGCGCCGCGCATGATAGCCTCCATGTCTTGATGAATCTTGGGTTGCAACGCCCTGCCCGGCTTTGGGTTGCGCTGGGGCAACCTCCGGAGGCAGGCCGCGTTGAGCGAAGGTGAGTGGAGCATCCGCATCCGCTTTCCATTCGAAGGACGAGATCATGACACTCCTGCGCAACCTGGCTCTTGGCGCCCTGCTGCTCGGCACCGCCGCCTGCACCGACCCTTCAGACGGCCGTCCCGGCAACCCGCCCGGCACCAGCGCCGAACGCACGCTGGATCGCGCCGCCGGCACCAACACCTCGGGCGCCTATCCCATGCAAACGGATGGCCGCCCTGGCAATCCACCCGGCACCGCCGCGACCCGCACCCTGGATCGCGCGGCGGGCACCAACACATCCGGTGCCTATCCGATGCAGTCCGACGGCATGCCCGGCAATCCGCCCGGCACGGCGGCCGGCCGCTCACTCGGCCGCATGACGCCGCCAGCCACACGCTGAGCGAATGCGGGCCGCCCTCATCGTCAATGACCGCGCCGGCAGCATGGCCGGTCTGGTTGAACCGAGGGCGGCCCTTTTGTCGGCGCTCCGCTCCGGCGGGTTCACCCTGCGCGACACACTGCGCGAAGGGATGACGCTGGATGACCAATGGGCACATGCTGAAGGCTGCAACGCCGAAGTGGTCTTCGTTGCCGGCGGGGATGGCACGCTGCGCGATGCGGCGGCACGGCTGGTGGATGATCATCGCGCCTTTGCGCCCCTGCCGGGCGGCACCATGAACCGGGTATGCACCCGCCTGGGCCTGGCAGCGGACCCCGTTGCGGCGGCGAGGATGTATCGTCCCGGTCCCGTCAGCGCATTGAGGATCGGCACCGCCAATGGCGAGGTCTTTCTCTACCAGAGCATCGTCGGCGCTCCCTCACGGCTGATGCGCTTCCGGGAGATGCAGCGCGGCGCCGGCGTGCGGGGATGGGCGCCCGTGCTCTATGCGGCGCTGCGCGGATTGGCGCGCCCGGCCACCCGCAGATTGGCCATCAGAATGGGCGGACACAAGCCGGCCCGTGGCCATGCGGCAGTGATCACGCTGCCTGGCCTGGGGGAACCCGCCGTGTTGACGCTGGATCTTGCCCGACCCAATGGCTTTGTGGCGCGGCTGCGCCAGGCCATTCGTTGGTTTGGCGGCGGGCTGGGGCGGGATGCGGAAGTCGAAAGCCTGTCCGGCGGGCGAATCATGGTGCATGGGCGCACACCCTGGCTGCGCCTCAGCCTGGACGGCGAAATGCGCCTGATACCCGGCCCCATCCGCTTCCGGCTTCACCCCGGCGTGCTGAGGCTGCTGCCCGCGCCCGGGGTGCAATGATGGCGCGGATCGCGCATCTCTCCGACCTGCATTTTGGCGAGGCGGGAGCCGCTCAAATCCACGCCCTGGCAGCCGACATCACAGCTCAGGCGCCGGATGCCGTGGTGGTCAGCGGCGATCTGACCAGGCGCGCCACGCGCGCCGAATTCGTGGCCGCCATCGCCTTCCTCGAAGCGCTGAACCTGCCCTTGCTGGTGGTGCCCGGCAATCACGACATCCCGCGCTTCGACCTGTTCCAACGCTTCGTAAATCCGCGGCAACGCTGGCTCGCCGCCCGGCC
>CANHTE010000216.1 GCA_947462945.1 Acetobacteraceae bacterium | reverse complement strand
GGGCACTGGGCATCGTGCTGCTGGGTCATCACCTGGGCAGCGCCGAGGCGGCGGCAGCGGACCATCTGATCTATGGCTGGGTGTTTTTCAGCGTGGTGATCCTGCTGCTGGTCGCGGCCGGGCTGCCCTTCCGTGAGGACCGGGGCGCGCCGGTTGTCAGGCCGCTTTACACACCTCCAGCGGCGCCCAGCGGCAGCCACATAAACATTTGAATTTGCTTGTAAAAAATCATGGCACGCCATGTGCTTGGGATGCGGATGGGCTGGGCCACTTTGGCTCATCCGCCCCCAAAAGGAATGCGCCCCATGAGGAAATACCTGCTCGCCGCCGTCGCGATATTCAGCGTCGCCGCAGTTTCCAACGCCGCCCTCGCGGCACCGACCCTCAGCTTCCGCGTCTATCAGGACAATATCCTGCAGGGCGCGCTGTCGAGCTCTTCCAACACCGGCAGCCTGACCACCTTTGGTTCGACCAACCTGTTCTCGGTGATCAGCGCCACCGCCGTTGGCATCCCGAACGTCTCGGCGCCGGACCTCGTGGGACAAAGCACGACGGTGGCCTCGAATGCCGGCTTCACGGGCACGCACACCCTGCGTCTTGAATTCACGCAGACCGACGTCCCGAGCCTGAGCGCGGGCGGTGCCTTCGCCAGCCTCGCCAATACCCTGACGGGGAACCTGCTGGTGAATGCCGCCAGCGTGCAGAACTTCACCGTCTCCAACTATGCCGATGCCGCGAACGTGGCCTTCAGCCGCGCCACCCTGCTGGCCACCGCGGCCTTCACCGGTGCCGGCGGCACGGGTGCGCCGATCATCCGCAACCTGTCGCTCCCCAACACGCTCTTCTCCGAGACGATCGTGGTTGAGGCGACCTTCACGGCGGGCGGTGCGGCGGTGAATGCCAGCTCGCAGATCGTGGCCGTGCCGGAGCCCGCCTCGCTCGCGCTGTTCGGCGCTGGCCTGCTGGGCCTGGGCCTGCTGCGCCGTCGTCGTCAGGTCTGACGCGAAAGGGGGCGCCGGGGCCACTGGCCTCGGCGCATCCCACAAACCCGGTGTGGCGTGATGCGCCGCACCGGGCCTTGGCTTGATGGGGTTCCGGGCGCAATCGCACCCGGCGGTGCCGCCTATTCGACGCGGCCGATGCGCTGCACGGCCGCCACCAGCCGCGCCGAATCCTCCGCAAAGAATCGCGCGAATTCCGGCGCATCCAGGTAACGCGGGGGCGAGCCCGCCGTCTCGAAGGCGCGCAGCAGATCGGCATCGCCCATCGCGGCGCGCAGGCTCTCACGCAGGCGAAGCAGGACCGGCGCGGGCGTGGCCACGGGCGCGAACAGCCCGGCCCAGATGTAGAATTCCACCTGCGCGAAGCCTGCTTCCAGGAAGGTCGGCACATCGGGGAAGGCGGGGGCCCGTTCCCGGCCCCAGCAGCCCAGCACGCGCAATCGCCCGGTTTGCACATGCTGCGTCAGCGTGCCGGGTGCCGTGGCCAGCGCCTGGATATTCCCGGAAAGCAGCGCGGTGATGGCCGGCCCCGCGCCCTGGAAAGGCACATGCAGCAGCCGGATTTGCGCGGAGCTGGCGAACATCTCCATCGCCACATGCAGCGTGCCGTAAGCGCCGGAGGAGCCGTAGGGGATATCCCCCGGCCGGGCGCGCGCGGCCGCCACGAATTCCGCCAGATTCCGCCAGGGCGCATGGGCCGGCACGGCCAGCATGGTCGGGTCCGCATTGACCAGCCCGATCGGCGCGAATTGATCCACCGTATAGGGGGGCGGGCGGTTGAACAGCTTTTCCGCCTCCGGAATCACGGCCAGGGAGGAGAGCGCCATGAGCAGCGTATGCCCATCAGCCGCAGCCCGCGCGACGAAGCCGGAGCCGATGGCGCCCGCGCCACCTGGCCGGTTCTGCACGACGACAGGCTGGCGCAGCTGGCGTTCCATCGCCGCGGAAACCGGGCGCGCGGCGAGGTCGGCCTGGCCGCCGGGCGGGAAGCCCACCACCATGGTGATCGCGCGGCTGGGGAAATCCTGGGCGGCGGCAGCGCCGGCGTAGAGGCCAGGCAGCGCCCAAAGGCTGCGCCGGGGCAGCCTCATGCGGCGGCGTCGTGCTCTTCGTTGTGGCGGGGTTCGGGGAGCGCCTCACCCCGGGGCGGTTCATAAAACGCGGCGGCCCCTGGGGATTTCTCCGGCAGGGTGCAGATTTGCGTCGCCGTCAAAGGCCGGCGGCGCAGCATGGGCAAGGGGCTCGGTCCACGCAAATCAGTTTCCTCCCACCAAGTATGTCACGCTTTAGTCGCAATTCACGGGTCAGGCCACCCGATTCTCCAGCACGCCGATTCCCGGCACCTCGATGCGCACCACATCGCCCGAGGCGAGGAAGCGCGGCGGGGCGAAGCCGATGCCCACCCCGGCCGGCGTGCCGGTGGCGATGACGTCGCCCGGCTCCAGCGTGATGGCGGCGCTGATGGCTTCGATCAGCGTCGGGATGTCAAAAATCAGGTCACTGACCGGGGCGTGCTGCCGCCGCTCGCCATTCACCCAGGTGGTGAGGGTGAGGGCGGTGGGGTCGGGCACGTCATCGGCGGTGAGGATGGCCGGGCCCATGGGGCAGAAGCTGTCCAGCCCCTTGCCCAGCACCCATTGGCTGTGCCGCTTCTGCAAATGCCGCGCGGTGACGTCATTGATGATGGTGTAGCCAAACACGTGCTTCAGGGCATCGCCCTTGCTGATCCCGCGCCCGCCCTGGCCGATCACGACCGCGAGTTCGCCCTCGTAATCGAGGCCCCCGGTGGGGTCGAGATGGCCCAGAATGGGCTCGCCCGTCGCGATGATGCTGGTATGCGGCTTGCTGAACACCACGGGATAGGGCGGCACCACATCCTTGGCGCCGCCATCAAAGCCGGAGCCGGCGAATTCCTTCGCATGTTCGTGATAATTCTTGCCGACGCAGAACACATTCTTCGGCGTGCGCGGAATGGGCGCCAGCAACCGGGCTTCGGAAACCACCGGCGCGTCGTTGATGGCCGGCATGCGGCCCAGGCCCCTGGCGATCAGGCCCAGCATGTCACGAGGGAGCGCGGAATCGATGGCGGTGATGTCCCGCACCTGGCCGGCGGCATCCAGGGCGCCCAGGCGGGTCCCCATGCCATCGGTAAAGGTCACAAGCCGCACGTCATGCTCCCGTCACATTCAGTGGCGGCGGTGAAGCATCTTTCCGCAAGCGTTACAAGGCCGGTGCCGCCGGTGACTGAAGTGCCATTTCGATGCAGCGGGCGGCCTGGAAGCACAGATCATCCCGATACAGCGCGGCGGCCACCTGCACGGCGCGCGGCATGCCCTCGGAATCCAGGCCGACCGGGACGGAGATGGCCGGCTGGCGGGTCAGGTTATGGGTGAAGGTCCAGGGCGCCCAGTCGCGCCACAGCGCCATGCGCGGGTTGAGGGTGGGCTGGTCCGCGCCGAAGGCGGCGGTGGGGGTGCAGGGGGTCAGCATCAGGTCATGGCGCTGGTGAAAGCGCGCCATGGCATGCGCCGCCTCGATCCGCAGCGCATCGGCCGCCATGAAATCCACCGCACTCATCTGGCCTTCGGCGGCGGCGACCTCGGCGATGCCCTCATCCAGCAAATGGCGCTTCTCCTCCGGCACGGAAGCCAGCAGCCGAGACAGTGCCACCCCCCAGACGCGGCCGAAAATGGCGCGCGTGTCCGGCAGTTGCGGGTCCGCCTCCTCGATGATGGCGCCCGCCGCTTCCAGCGCGCGGGCGGCCTGCATGAGGGCAATCTCTCCCTCCGCATCCAGCGGCGCGTCAAACCCCATGCGGCGGACCAGCGCCACGCGCAGCCCGGCCACGCCGCCCTCGATGCCGTCACGCCAGTCGCGCTTGTCATCCGGGAGGGAGAAGGGGTCCCGCAGATCATGCCGCGCCATGGCGTTCATCATCAGCGCCGCATCCCGCACGCCGCGCGCCATGGGGCCCGCGACCGCGACATTGGCAAAGGCGCCGAGCGGCCATTGCGGAATGCGCCCGAAACTCGGCTTCACGCCCACCACGCCGCAAAACGCGGCCGGAATGCGGATCGAGCCGCCGGCATCCGTGCCGATATGCAAGGGCCCAAAACAGGCCGCCGCCGCCGCCCCCGCCCCGGAGGAGGACCCCCCCGGCGTGCGCTCGCGATTCCAAGGGTTGCGGGTGATGCCGTGCAGCGGGCAATCGCCCGGCGATTTCCAGCCGAATTCCGTGGTGGTGGTCTTGCCGATGATGACGGCGCCGGCCTGCTTCAGGCCCATCACCGCGGGCGCGTCCTCC
>CANHTE010000215.1 GCA_947462945.1 Acetobacteraceae bacterium | reverse complement strand
GTGGTTCAGGCCCTGCTGGCCCCCGCCGGGCACCACGTGCATTTCGCCGAAAGCGGCAGCGCTGCCGTCAACGCCGTCATGCGAGAGAGCTATGACATCGTGCTGATGGACATGCATATGCCGGGCATGGACGGGCTGGAGGCTACCCGCCGCATCCGTGCCCTTCCCATGCCAAAGGGCGGCATTCCGATTTTGGGCGTTACCGCCTCCACCATGCCTGAGGAGGTGGCCGCCTGCTACGAAGCCGGCATGGACCGGCATTTGGCCAAGCCGATTGACGGCGACGCGCTGATGCTGGCCATGGCGGAACTGGCGGCCGGCCAATCCTGGCGCGCGGGCCGGCCCAGCATGTCCATGGACGCGCCGCCCCTGTTGAATGAAATCACCTTGCGCCGCACCTGCGATGAGCTGGGCAACATGGCGAATGGCGCGCTGCAGGACATGGTCGAGGAGATCGCCCAGGGCTGTGACGTGCTGGCCGAACCCCGCATCGCGCGGGATGTGACGCGCATGCGCCAGGCCGCGCATCTCGTCATGGAACCCGCGCGCAGCCTGGGATGTGAAAGACTGGCCTCAGGGATTGACCGGTTGCAGCGCGCCATCCGCGCTGGCGAGGATGTGACCCCCCATCTGAGCGCCCTGCCCGCGCTGCGCGCCCGGACCCTGGCCCAATTGGAGCGGGTAACCGTCAGCGCCTGAGGCGCCTGTCCTGCCTCGAAGACCTGACTTGCGTGGGGCCCGGAGCCGGGCGAGCCAGCTTACGGGGATTACATGGTCAGGAAAGAAGGCGGCCGGAATGACGGCCGGCGCGGGGCTGGCTGCCCCAAAACGGGCGCAGCTGCGGCACGAGATGCCCTGGCATCCCGCGACCAGGGGCGGGGCCAGGGGTTGCTCTGGCGGGAAGCCGTCAGACCTTGCGGGCGAGGGTCGGAATTTCCTCACGCAGGCGAAACCGCAGGGCGGACCATGTGGCGTCCAGCGCCACCTGCGTGACCGGCAGCAAGCCGGCCTGGGTCAAAGGCTCCCACCCATGCTCCCGGTCCAGGTCGGAACGCACCGGGCCGGTTTTCTTGGGGTAGGCGAACCACAGCCGGCCACCCACCCCATAAAGATCGAGGGCGCGGGCCGCGACACGGCCCAGCGCCGCGCGGTCCGGCGCGAAGGCCAGGATCAGTTCCGGCTCAGTGGCGGAGGTGGCGGGCAAGCCATGCTTGAGGCCGCTCGGCGGCTCCAGCACGGCGCAGACCATGCCGGGCTTGAAGCCCAGCTTGCGGGGGATGGTAGCTTGAATGGCAACGTCAATCAGCGGTCAATCCAGCGGCGCGAGCCACTGGCCCCCAAATGGAATCCTGCGCGCGAATGGTGGCCGCGAGCTCCGTTCGCGTACCCCCGATGGGTTCCGCAGAAAGGGCCCTCAACCGTTCCACCACCGCAGCGTCACGAGCCACTGCAATGGCCGCTGTCTCCAGTTTCGCCAGGACGGAAGCCGCCAGCCCACGAGGCCCCATAAGTGCCAGCCAGGTCTCGGCTTCAAAGCCAGGGACCGTCTCGGCGACTGTCGGGGTCTCGGGAAGCAGCGTTGAACGGGTCCGTGATGTCACGGCTAGCAAACGAACCCGGTTCTCCCGCACCAATGGCAATCCGATGACAGTGGCTTCCACATAGACCTGGATGCCCCCACTAAGCAATTCCGGAACAGCCCCGGCCAAGCCGCGAAAATGAACGAAATCACACCTGGCGCCCAAGGAACGAACCAGCAATTCAAGCGCCAGATGCTGCGCCGAGCCTGCACCGGGCGTCCCGCAAGTGCTTGGTCTCGCTTTTAAAACATCGCTCAGGTCGCCAATATTTCGCACGCTCTGGCCAGGCGGGGCCAGGACCAGGAAGGGCAGGCTTGCAAGGCGGCTGATGGGGGTCAGGTCTGCTTGTGGGTCATAGCCCATCTGGCGTGACAAATGCCGGTTGAGGACGAGGGTGGTCGCGGTCACGATGCCCAAAGTCGTGCCATCTGGGGCCGCCCGGGCGACTTCCTCGGCCGCGACATTGCCGCGCGCGCCGGTGCGGTTCTCCACATTAACGGGGCGGGACAGCCTTTGGGCGAAGGCCTCGGCGAAAATGCGGGAGACCTGGTCCACACCGCTGCCCGGCGAAAGGCCGACCAGGAGCCGGACGGGCTGGCGCCCCTCATCCACCGGCGAAACCTGCGCCAGGGCGGGTCCCCCCACCAAGACCGCAAGGCCGAGCGCCCAGGCAGGCGCCATTCTCAGGAGTGAGACCGCACGCATAATCAGGACAGGCCACCTCTCCTTGAAATCGCCCCCAGGCGATCCGAAGCACATCTTATGTGCAAATGCCACACTCGCGGCAGAGAGCACCGGGGTCAATCCACTTTTTGAGCAAGGCGTCATTCGATCTGTACCGTGTTGGATCTCGGCCCCGGCCATGACCGATCCGGAAGGGGTGCCGCCTGACGCAATGGGCCCGGGAGCGGCGGCCGTCTTGGATTGACGCAACTGCGAAGAGGCGCCAGATAACCGTACAAGAACAAGCTTCGAGGTTGAGTTTGATGGACGCCGCCCCCGCCGCGCTGGCACGCGCATGAAGGACCCGCGCGAAGCCGGCATGGCGGCCCGCCGCTCCGATGGAACGCCGATCCGGCGCCCGCTATCCCCGCATCTGCAAGTCTATGACATGATGCAGTTCACCAGCGCCCTGTCCATCATGCACCGCATCACCGGGGCCGCATGGTCGGCCGGGACGTTGCTGCTGGTCTGGTGGCTGGTGGCCGCGGCCACGGGTGAGGCCGCCTTTACCACGGTGCAATGGTTCCTCTCCTCCTTCCTCGGCCTACTGGTGCTGTTCGGCATGACGGTGGCCGCCTGGTATCACACCCTGGCCGGCATCCGGCATCTGGCCTGGGATGCCGGCTTCGGCTTCCAGATCCCGACGGCCTATCGCTCGGGCCGGCTGGTGGTGATCGGCACGGCGGTGCTCACCATTTTGACCTGGGCGCTCGCCCTGGCCTTCTGGGGCTGATGCGGATGGCACAGGACAACATGAATCAGACCGCCCTGCGCAGCCCCCTCGGCCGGGTGCGGGGCATGGGCTCCGCGAAGTCCGGCACGCATCATTGGTGGATGCAGCGCGTCACCTCCATCGCCTTGCTGCCGCTGACCATCTGGTTCGTCATCAGCATGATCAGCCTGGCCGGCGCCTCCTATCTGGAGACGCTGCTCTGGATCGCGCAGCCGGTGAATGCCGTGCTGATGCTGGTGTTGATCGGCCTGACCTTCCATCACATGGCCGGTGGCCTTCAGGTGGTGGTCGAGGATTACGTGCGCGATGAGTTCAAGCGCATCGCCCTTGTGCTCATCATCAAGGCGGCGTCCTTGCTGATGGCCCTGGCCAGCGCCTTTGCCGTGCTGCGCATCGCCTTCGCCCTGTAGTGGCATAGCTGCGGCAGCAGAGATTGGGGGCTTGCGGTTCCGACGGAACCACCAAGTTTCATCGAATAGGCCGGGCTTCCCGGTCACACATGTCACCCGGCCCCGGCCGGGCATCAGCGGAGCGGATCGGGTCGCATGAACGCCATCAGCAAGCCTTCCTTCGGGGCCTATCGGGTCGTGGATCACACCTATGACGTGGTGGTGGTGGGCGCCGGCGGCGCGGGGTTGCGCGCCACCTTCGGCATGGGAGCCTCGGGCCTCAAGACTGCCTGCATCACCAAGGTGTTTCCCACGCGCAGCCACACCGTGGCCGCCCAGGGCGGCGTGGGCGCGGCACTCGGCAATATGGGCGAGGATGACTGGCGCTGGCACATGTATGACACCGTGAAGGGGTCCGACTGGCTGGGCGACCAGGACGCCATCGAATACATGTGCCGCGAGGCCATTCCTGCCGTCATCGAGCTCGAACACTACGGCGTGCCCTTCAGCCGCACCGAGGATGGCCGCATCTATCAGCGCCCCTTCGGCGGCCACATGCAGGATTACGGCAAGACGCCGGCCATGCGCGCCTGCGCGGCCGCCGACCGCACGGGCCACGCCATCCTGCACACGCTGTATCAGCAGTCGCTCAAGCATGGCTGCGAGTTCTTCGTGGAGTATTTCGCGCTCGACCTCATCATGGATGATGAGGGCGTTTGCCGTGGCGTCGTCGCCTGGAACCTGGAAGACGGCTCCATGCACCGCTTCCGCGCCCAGAAGGTGGTGCTGGCCACGGGTGGCTATGGCCGCGCCTGGTTCTCCTGCACCTCCGCCCACACCTGCACGGGCGATGGCGGCGGCATGGTGCTGCGCGCCGGCCTGCCG
>CANHTE010000214.1 GCA_947462945.1 Acetobacteraceae bacterium | reverse complement strand
CGGCAAAGGCGGCGGCGCTGGCGAAGCGATCCTCCGGCCGCTTGGCCATGGCCTTGGCGATCACGGCATCCAGTCCGCGTGGCGCGGTCACGGCAAGGGCGGAGGCCGGTGTTGGCTCGGTGTGAATGGCCTTGTGCATCACCGAGGAATAGCCGCCCTCAAAGGGCTTCTCGCCGGTCAACAACTGATAGAGCAGCACGCCCGAGGCCCAGATATCGGCCCGCGCATCCACCGTCTCGCCGCGCAATTGCTCGGGCGCCATATAGGCCGGCGTGCCCATGACGGTGCCAAGCTGCGTCATCGAGGAATTTTCGACGCGGGCGATGCCGAAATCGGCGATCTTCACTTGGCCCTCGGGCGTCAGCATCAGATTGGCCGGCTTGATGTCCCGATGCACCACGCCGCGCTTGTGGCTGTATTCCAGCCCCGCCAGCATCTGCCCCATCACGCGCAGGGTTTCGGCCAGGGGCAGCCGCTCGCCCCGGTCCAGCACCTGCTTGAGGGTGCCGCCCTCAACCAGCTCCATGGCGATCCAGGCGCGCTCGGCATCCTCACCATAATCATGGACGGCGACGATGTTGGGGTGGTTCAGCCGGCCTGCCGCCTGGGCCTCGCGCTTGAAGCGGGCCAGTGCCTCCTGGCCCTCGGCATCCTCGGCACTGGGCCTGGGAATGACTTTCAGGGCGGCGCGCCGCTCAATCACCGGGTCGAAGGCGTCCAGCACGGTGCCCATGGCGCCGGCGCCCAGGCGGCCGCGGATTTCGTATTTGCCGATGGTCTCGAAGCCGGTCACCCGTCAAACCTCATGTCCGGTGGCAGATTACAGGCGAATGGGCCGCGCGCCAGACGGCTTGATCGCCCGGTCAGAACAGCGCGCGCAGCTTCGGCCGCAGGGCGGCGCGTTCGGCATCATTTGCGTGCTCGCACAGCATCTCGATGAATTGCTCCGGGCTGCGCGCCTGCGCAGCCGCCTTGCCCACCAGAATGCGCGCGATCGGCCCGACGATGAAGGCCAGCGCCGTCCCGGCCCCGGCCATCTGCGCGGGCGAGAGGGCGATTCCGGCCGGCGCGGCGGCAGGCGGCAGCGCGGGCGATGCCGGCAGGGTGGGCGGAGCCACCATGGCCGGGGCCGCTTCCGGCACCCGCACGGATGCCGCAGGCGCAGCCCCCTCGGCAAGGGCCGCGCGCAGTGCCTCCCCGAACTCACTGGCGCTGGCAAAGCGTTCCGCCGGGTTCTTGGCCAGGCCGCGCCGCAGCACGTGCCCCAGCGGCGTCCCTGCCAGGGCGCCAAGCTCCGCCGGGTCTGGCCCGCCGAGGCGCATCAGCGTCTCGGTCACGTTCTTGCCGCCGAAAGGTGTCCGTCCCAGCAGGATTTCAAAGAGCATGGCCGCGACCGAAAACAGGTCACTGCGCGCGTCCACCTCCCGCCCATGCGCCTGCTCGGGCGACATATAGGCGGGCGTTCCCAACAGCCCGCCGACCTGCGTGAGATCACCCCCGCCGAATTTGGCGATGCCGAAATCCGTGATCTTCACCTGCCCACGCGGTGTGATCATGATGTTGCCCGGCTTGATGTCCCGATGCACCACGCCCAGCGCATGGGCGGCCTGCAAGCCTTCCAGCACTGCCAGCATGGCCCGCGCCATGATGGGCACGGCGGCCTGGCGCTCCTGCGGGTCACCGCGCAACATGGCCGAGACGGTGCGCCCCGGCACGTGTTCCATCACGATATAGGGCATGGCCTCGTGGTCGGCGAAGTCATGCACCGCCACGATATTGGGGTGCGCGCAGCAGGCGGCGGCGCGCACCTCCTGCCGGAAACGCTCCAGGAATTCGGCCCGCTCCTCAGGGGCGAGGAGTTCGGTGCGGATCACCTTCACCGCCACCAGGCGATCAATCAGCGGGTCTATCGCCAGATAGACCTTTCCCATGGCGCCCGAGCCCAGTTCCTCAAAGGCCTCATAGCGCCCAAAGCGGCCCAGCTCACTCATGCGCGCCTCATGCCGAGAGCATCTTCACGGCCTGGTCCAGGCTGCGGCGCATGCGGGTAAAGGCGCGGCCAAGCTCACCGACTTCATCCTTGCCCTTGGCTTCGAAATCCCCGGGGGCCACATCCTGGCCGAGGCTGACCGCAGTGGCGGCAGCGGAAATTCTGGTGATGGGACGAATGATGATCAGGTGCAGCAACAGGTTCAGCACCAGCATCAGCCCCAGGAAGATGGCAAGCAGGATGGCCATGGCACTGTGCAGATTCACCTCGGCATTGCGCAACGGCAGGGCCATGGGAACCGTCACCAGCTGCGCGCCGATGGTCTCACCCATCTGCCATCCGAAGCCATTGGCGCGGCCATAAATCTGCACCAGGCGGGGGGGCGCGCGCTCGGGCGTGGAATGGCAGGCGAGGCAGGCCTGGTCCCGGATCGCGATGGGGCGCGCCAGCGTCAGGACACGGCCATTGGGCGTGTCACGCTCGCCCATCAATTCCGTGAGGTTGGTGTCACCCCGGAAGGCATTGATGAAGGCGGCCTCCCAAGGGGCGGCCAGGTCATTGGGGTTGGTGGGGTTCAGCGCCGCTTCCTTATAAACGTATTCCGGAAAATCGGCCTGAACGCGCCGCAAATTCACCTGCGCCGCGTAGGAGGGGATGATCATCGCCGTGATCACGTTGGGGTCACCGCGGGTGATGGCGGGGGCCACCTCCCGCGTCGTGTAGTCGCGCACGGCATTGGCGGCACTGAGCATGATCCGGGCGTTTTCCACGGCCTGGATGCGGGCGGAGTGGCCGAATTGCCGATCCAGGAAAACCCAGGCGGCGGCAAAGCCAATGGCAAAGACCAGCAGCAGCCCGAGATTGAACTTGCTCCGAATGCTCATGGGCCTAGTCTCCCCTTGCCGGACCAACATGCGAAGACGGGCACAGCGGCATGATCCTAGGCCAAATTCCGCCGCGCATAAATCTCTCTCCGGGAAGCGTTGCGTCCGGGCGGCGAAGACGTCACCTTCTGGCGGTCATGCGCCAGAACCCCCCTCGCCATCCTTTTCGCGTTTCATGGTCAGGGCTGGCCTCCGCTGGCCTGCTGGCCCTGCTGGGCGCCTGTGCCCTGCCGCCCGGCAGCGGTGTGACGGCGGATGCGGGCGATAGCTGCGGCCCGCAGGTGGTGGTCTTCGTCACCGCCGGTGATCTGTTTGGTGAGCCGCCGCGCCGCACCCAGCCGCCCACCGCCGAGGAATTGGCGGCGGAACTCACGCGGGAAAATGCGGCGCTGGAGCGGCTGCAGATTGCCTTCGACGCCCTGCTGTATTGCCGCTGGACCGAGGTCCGGGTGATCCGCGCCGAAGCGACCTCCGGCGCCTTCCCAGCGGCCGAACTGCCGCGACGCCTGAATGCCGCCGAGGCCCGCCTCCGCCAGGACCTGACGCGCGCGGGCCAAACGCGGGACCGCATGCAGGCCCGCAATGCACGGATCGAAGCGGCGGTGGAGGCCGTGGCCCCTGGCACGCGCGCCGCCCTCGCCGCGCAGCGCGGGGCCGGGCTTCCCCGCGCCATCGCCTCGGCACCGCTGGTCCTGCGGGTGCGGCCGGATGCGACCGCCCCCACCGTGGGGCGCCTGCCGGCCGGCACCGAAGTGACCTTGCGGCCAGCACCCGGCGGCTTTGCCCTGGCCGAAGGGGGCGGGCAGCGCGGTTATGCCGCGGGCTCCGGCTTTACCCTGCTGCCGGCGGCCCCCGTCACCACCGGCACGGACCGCCTGCGCAGCCTGGCCGCCACCAACCTGACCCGGCGTGAGGGCTTCATGGAAAGCCTCGCTTTGGCCAATCGTTCGGGATTGCAGCGATTCGAACCCGCTTCGTGAGCCGGATACCATGCGCATCCTCCTGATCGAGGATGATGAATCCACCGCCGCCTACATCGCGAAAGGCCTGCGCGAGGAGGGGCATGTGGTGGATCACGCGGCCAATGGGCGGGATGGCCTGTTCCTCGCGATGGGCGAGCCCTTCGACATCATCGTGACCGACCGCATGCTGCCCGGCCCGGACGGGCTTTCCATCATCCGCGCCCTGCGCATGGCCCAGATCACCACGCCCATCCTGGTGCTGACGGCCTTGGGCGAGGTGGAGAAGCGGGTGGAGGGGCTGGAGGCCGGGGCCGATGACTACCTCGCCAAGCCCTTCGCCTTTGCCGAATTGCGCGCCCGCCTCCGCGCCCTGGCCCGCCGCCCGGCCGGCCCGCCGGCTGAGCAATCCGCCCTCAGCCTGGGCGATTTGCGGATGGTTTTGCTGACGCGCGTGGCCATGCGCGGCGCCCGCAAGCTGGACCTTATGCCCACGG
>CANHTE010000213.1 GCA_947462945.1 Acetobacteraceae bacterium | reverse complement strand
GCATTATGTGCGGCCTCGTAAATGGCCTCGTGGAACTCCTCGTTGATGTCATAGAAGACGTCGGCGGGGGCGGTTGCGGCCTCGACCAGCCGGGCGTGAATGGCCTGCAAGCCCGTGTTCTGGGCAGAGGTGCTGCGCCTTGCGGCAAGGCGGGCGCAAAGCCCCTCCAATTCCCCCATCACCTGGAACATCTCAATCAGCGTCTGGGCGGAAATGCTGCGGACAATGGCGCCTTGCCGGCCGTGCAATTCCACCAGGCGCTCGGATGCGAGGAGGCGAAACGCCTCGCGCACGGGCGTACGGGAGCAACCATGACGATCCGCGATATCCTGCTCATCCAGCCTCGCGCCCGGGTTCAGGCGGCCATCTGCAATATCGTCCCGGAGCCGGCGGTGGAGAGCATTGGCGAGTGTGCCAGTGCCTGCCTCGGCGCGGGCGAGGGGCCCTGAAGCTGCCCAATTTGCCTCAGCATCTGCCTGTTTGACGCGCATCTGTGTGCTGAAACTCCATCATTGTGTGCAAGCACTCCAGTCTTTGTATTTCAAAACCGGGCGCCTGTCGCGAAGATGTTAGCGGCTTTGCCCTGACGCGCCGAAGTGGAAACCTGTTTGCCGAAACCGCCCTCGCCTTTGCTGGAACTTCGCGGCCTGTCGAAGCGCTTTGGTGCCGTGCAGGCGCTGGACAGCTTCGGCCTGGATGTGCAGCCGGGCGAATTCGTCACGGTTGTGGGCCCTTCGGGCTGCGGCAAAAGCACGCTCTTCAACATCGTTGCCGGGCTGGATGAGCCGGATGATGGCGGCATCCTGCGCTTCAAGGGCCGCGGCTGCCACGCCCGGGAATTGCTGGGCCAGGTCTCATTCATGCCGCAGCGGGACCTGCTGCTGCCCTGGCGCAACGTGGTGGACAACGCCATCCTTGCCAACGAAATCGAAGGCGCCAACCGGCGTGAAGCGCGCGCCAAGGCGCTTTCCATGTTGCCTGAATTTGGCCTTGCCGGCTTCGAGAGCCAATACCCGCATCAGCTCTCCGGCGGCATGCGGCAGCGCGTGGCCCTGATGCGGACCTTTTTGTTCGAGCGTGAGCTGATGCTGCTCGACGAGCCCTTCGGCGCGCTCGATGCGCTGACGCGCAGCATGATGCAGCGCTGGTTGCTGGATGTATGGCAGCGCCATCGCCGCACCATCCTGTTCATCACGCATGACGTGGATGAGGCCATCTTCCTGGGTGATCGCGTGGTGGTGATGACCGCACGCCCTGGCGCCGTAAAGCTGATGCGCGAGGTGAACCTGCCCCGCCCACGCGCGCCGGAACTGCTCACCGCGCCCGAATTCACCGCCATCAAGCGCGAGGTACTGGACGCGATCGAGGAGGAGGCCATGAAGTCCTTCATCTCCGGCACGGGCGCGGCACCATGACAGAGACGGAGCGCAAGGCGCGCATTTCGCTCGCGGCCTGCTACCGGATGGTGGCGCGGCTGGGGTTGGATGACGTCATTTACAACCACATCTCACTGCGCGTGCCGGGGGAGGAGGGGGCCTTCCTGCTGAACCCCTATGGATACCTGTTTAGTGAGATCACCGCCTCCTCTCTTGTGAAGATTGACACTGAGGGCCGCAAGCTGGCGCCAAGCCCGCATGAGGCCAATGTCGCGGCCTTTGTGATCCACGCCGCCATCCATAAGGCCCGTGAGGATGCGGCCTGTGTGCTGCACGCCCATTCGGATGCGGCACTTGCCGTCTCGGCCCAGGCGGGCGGGCTGCGGCCACTCAGTCAATTCGCCATGTGGTTCCACGAGCGCCAGGCCTTCCACGATTATGAGGGCGTGGCGATCGACCTGGATGAGCAGCAGCGCCTGGTGCGGGATTTCGGTACGCATCCCGTCATGCTGATGCGCAACCATGGCATGCTGACCGTGGGCCGCACGCCCGGTGGCGCGTTCATGATGTTGTATTATTTCGAGCGCGCAGCCCGCATCCAGCTCATGATGCAGGCATCCAGCCAGCCCATCATCGAGCCCCCAGCCGAGGTTTGCGCGCGCGCCGCCAATCAATTCTGGCAGCAGCAGGGCGACATTCTCGGCCCGGGCGAGCGCGAATGGCCCGCCTTCCTCCGGCAGCTCGACCGCGAGGATCCTTCCTACCGTGACTGACCCACCCTTGCAGGAGATCCGACCATGAACAGGCGCCACCTTTTGGCCGCGACCGGCGCGGCCGCTGCTACCCCCTTCATCCGCCCCGCCGGCGCGCAGACGCTGGTGCGCGCCTCGCTACGTCTCAAATGGCTGACCCAGGCGCAATTCGCGGGTTTTTATGTTGCGCATCAGAAAGGCTATTACCGCGAGACCGGCATTGATCTCACGATCAATCCGGGCGGGCCGAACCTGCTGACGGAAAACCTGGTGGCCTCGGGGGCCGATACCTTTGGCCTCTCGGGCGGAACCGACAGCGTCTTTGCTGCGCGCGAGCGCAGCCTGCCCATCGTGTGCGCTGGCGTGATGCACCAGCAGACGCCTTTCGTCTTCGTGGCCCGCGCCGATGGCCCCATCCGCACGCTGGCCGATTTCCGTGGCAAGACCATCACCACCTGGTTTACCGGCGCGAATTTCGTGCTGCTGGGCATGCTCGCACAAGCAGGGCTCAACCGTGGCGACTTCACCATGCAGCCGCAGCAGGTCAGCGTTCAGCCCTTCGTCGACCGGCAAATCGATGTGGTGACGGCAACGCGATACAATGAGTTCTTCACATTGATGAGCCGCGTGGGCCGCGAAAATTTGCGCGTCTTCGTGCCCGATGACCACGGCATCACCTTCCCGCGCGACACCGTCATCGTCAGCGAGCAAACGGCGCGGGATCGGCCGCAAATGGTGCAGGGCTTCCTGCGCGCGACCATCCGCGGTTGGCGCGATGTGCTGGCCGATAACAAGGCAGGTGTGGATGCCGTGATGTCCGTGGCGCCCACACTGAACCGCCCCCACCAGGAGTTCATGCTGGTCGAGGCTGGCAAGCTGATGGTGGCAGGCGGTGCCGCCCGGAATGGACTCTTCTGGATTGACCGTCCCGTCATCCAGGCTGCGCATGACTTTTTCCGCCAGCATGAGGTGATCAAGACGCCGCTGGACCTTGCGGCCGCCTTCAACTCCAGCTTCCTGGAGGCCCTTCCGGTGGCGGATCGCATGGCATGAAGCCTGCGGCGATGGCGGCACTCCGCCTGCTGGGCGGGGTGATCCTGGCGGGGCTGGTCTGGGAAGGGGCGGTGGTTGCCTTTGGCATCCGCCCCCATCTGCTGCCGCGCCTGTCGGACATCCTGACGGCCATCGCCTTCACCCCCGGCGCCTATTGGGCCGGACTGCAACGCACCGCAGCCGAAACGCTGATCGGCTTCGCCGCCGGCACGGCAGTCGGTATCCTCAACGGTCTTGTCTTTTTCAGGGCGCCGCTGCTGCGCGACATGCTGCTGCCCGTCTTCATTGTATCGCAGACCATTCCGGTGATCGCCTTCGGCGCGCTGGTGGTGATGTGGTTCGGCAATACGCTCCTGGCAAAGGCGGTGATCGCCTTCTACCTGACCTTCTTTCCCGTGACGGTGAATACATTGCTGGGGCTGAACAGCGTGGACCCAAAACAAGTGGCGCTGTTGCGCAGCTTTGGCGCCACCCCGAGGCAGATCCTGCTCCGCCTCCAACTCCCCATGGCCCTGCCGCAAATCTTTGTCGCACTGCGCCTGGGTGCGTCGCTCAGCTTGGTGGGCGCCATCGTGGGCGAGTGGTTCGGCGACAATACCGGCATTGGGGTGCTGCTTCTCCAGGCCATGTACAATGAGAATGTCGAGGCACTTTGGGCCGCCATCCTCTGCGCGGCCCTGCTTGGCACGGCCTTCTATGCGCTGGTCGCCTGGGCTGAGCGGCGCATCGTCTTCTGGGGAGTCGAGCAATGAGCGCAGCTTCCTCCGTGCGAGGCGCCGTGGGCGCAGGTCTGATCCTGATATTGTGGGAGTCGTTGGCGCGCGGCCTGGCCCTGCCGGCCTATACCTTGCCGGCGGTGAGTGAGATCGTCGCCGCTGTCGTTCAGCACCGCTCCGTATTGCAGGCGGCAGCACTCGTGACGGGCTTCGAGGCGGTCACCGGCTATGTCATCGGCGCGCTCGCCGGCATTGCCATGGCGACGCTCCTCATCCTGCTGAGGCCCCTGCGCGCGGGCGTTCTGCCCTTGTTGCTTGCCATCAATTCCGTGCCGGTGGTCGCGTGGTCGCCGCTGGTGTTGCTGTGGTTCGGCATGGGCGTCGCCTCCAAGATCGTGATGGTGGCCCTGGCGGTCGGCTTCACCGTGTTCCTCAG
>CANHTE010000212.1 GCA_947462945.1 Acetobacteraceae bacterium | reverse complement strand
TGGGTGAGGCCGGGTTTCGCATCGCCTATTCGCTGGTCTCGGTGGTCAGCATCACGCTGCTCGTCATCGCCTGGCAGGCGGCGCCCCATGTACCGCTCTGGGGCATCCCGGACTGGTTCCGCTGGGCGAACGCGCTGCTCATGCTGCCGGTGATCCTGTTATTCGTCGCCTCGGTGGCCACGCCCAACCCGACGGCGGTGGCCGGCCGGCTGGACGCGGCTGGGCCCACCGGCATCCAGCGCATCACGCGCCACCCCATGCTGTGGTCCTTCGCCGGTTGGGCGGCGCTGCATCTGCTGGCCAAGGGCAATCTGGCGGGGGTGTTGTTCTTCGGGGCCTTCCTGGTCACCTCGCTGGTTGGCATGCCCTCGATTGATCGCAAACTTGCGGCGCGTGAGCCTGAGATGTGGGCACGGCTGGCGCCGACGACGTCGATCCTGCCCTTTTTGGCCATACTTGGCGGACGCAATCGGCTGGTGCTGGCGGAAATTCCGCACCTGGTCTGGATCATTGGCGGCGCGGCTTGGGTGGGGCTGCTGGTGGCGCATCCCTGGATCTTCGGCTATCCGGCACTGCCTTTCTAAGGAAATTCTTGCCGTCCATGATTTCCTGAGATAACGTCGGGCGGTGCTGAAGGAAGCCGCCCCATGAGTCTCGCTTTCGCCCAGGATCCTCCTGCTTCGCCAAAGGACGGCGCAGCCAAGGCCGCGGTGGTTTCCAAGGCCGTGGTCCGGGCTGCGCAGGAATTGGGGCTGCGGCAGTTGGAATTGGCGGGCATCCTCGGCATTTCGCCGGCTTCCGCCTCGCGCCTCATCACCGGGCAATATCTTCTGCAGGCCGAGGGGAAGCCCTTCGAACTGGCGCTCCTGCTCATCCGGGTGTTTCGCAGCCTCAGTGGCGTCCTGGGTGACCGGATGGCGGATGCCAGTGCCTGGATGCGGGTGGAGAATTTGGCGCTGGGCGGGGTGCCGGCGCAGCTCATCGCCACGGCTGCCGGGCTGGTGAATACGCTGGCCTATCTTGATGCGGCGCGTGCCCGCATCTGACGCGCGGCCCTATTCGGGGCTGGTCTGGCGGCTGGTGGAGGATCAGGCGCGGCCGGCCACCATGCGCCTCGTGGATACGCTGGAGGAGCAGGCGCTGCTGGAGGCGCTGCTGGAAGGCAGCAAGCCTGCCGTGCCGGCGGGCTGCCGGCATCTCCATCCCCTGCTTTCCACCCCCTTTCGGTACCCGCCCGCCCGCCATGGCAGCCGCTTCCGCCGACCCTTCGCGGGCCATGGATGCTTTTATGCGGCCGAGCAGGTGGAGACGGCGGCCATCGAGACCGGCTTCTGGCAATTGCTCTTCCTGGCCGATGCGCCGGGCCTCACCTGGCCCACCCACGCGCTGGAGCGCCACGGCTTCGCTTCCCTGCTGCGCACCGCACAGGCGCTGGACCTCACGGCACCGCCGCTTGATGCGCAACGCGCCGCCTGGACCCACCCCACGGATTACGCCCCCTGCCAGGCTTTCGCCGAGGCGGCCCATGGCGCGGGCATCATGGCGCTGCGTTATGAAAGCGCGCGGGACCCGGCGCGGCGCGCGAATCTCGCTTTGCTGGATTGCGCCGCCTTCGCCGAGCCGGAGCCGCAGGGGCGGCAAAGCTGGTGGATCTTCCTGCGCCGCCACGCGCTGCAAGCCTGGTGCGAGGCGCCACGCCTGCGCATTGAAATCCCGCTCGCCCATTTCGCCGCTGATCCGCGCATCGCCCATTTCCTGTCATCGCGCGGGGCTTGATCCCGGGCGCGCGCACCGCCATTGCATGGCCGCAAGATGGAGAATCGGACATGCAGGAAACCCTGACCGCCCTTGATACGGGCGATGATCTGCGCGCGCGTGTGGCGCGCTGGGTGCTCGCGCCGCTGTTTCAGCGGGTGGTGATCGGGTTGATCCTGCTGAATGCCGTCACCCTCGGCCTGGAGACCAGCGAGGGCGTGATGGCGCGCTTTGGCGACATGCTGCACGCGCTGGATGCCATCCTGCTGTATCTGTTCACGGCGGAATTGCTGCTGCGCATCTATGCGTTTCGCGGCCGCTTCTTCCGCGACCCCTGGGGCTTGTTCGATTTCATCGTGGTGGCCATCGCCTGGATGCCGGCCAGTGGGCCGCTCGCCGTGCTTCGGGCGCTGCGGGTGCTGCGTGTGCTGCGGCTGATCTCGGTGGTGCCGAGCCTGCGGAATGTGGTGGAGGCCATGCTGGGCGCGCTGCCGGGCATGGGCAGCATCGTCCTGCTGATGACGCTGTTGTTCTATGTCTTCGCCGTGATGGCGACCAAGCTGTTCGGCACTGAGATGGAGGAGCAATTCGGCTCGCTCGGCGCCAGCCTCTTTACCCTGTTCCAGCTGATGACGCTGGATGACTGGGCCAATATCGTGAAGCCGGCCATGGAGTTGCAGCCCTGGGCGCTGGTCTTCTTCATGCCCTTCATCGTGATCTCCACCTTCGTGGTGCTGAACCTTTTCATCGGCGTGATCGTCGAGAGCATCCAGACCCTGCGCGATGATCGTGGCGCCGGCGCGGCGGCGGCGGAGGCGGCGGAAAAAAGCGCCGAGCGTTCGGATCTCCGCGCGCTGGTGCAGGAGGTGCGCGCGCTGCGGGAAGAGGTGGCGGCGCTGCGCGCTCAGCCGAAGAGCACGCCGTAGAGGGAGCGCCCCGGCGCGAAGGTGGCGAAGAGGCCAGCGACGAAGAGCCCGCCCGCGCCGCTCAGCATGGCCCGCTTGTGGGCAACAACGCGCCCGTGGCGGATGGCCCAGATGCCCCAGGCGACATTCACCAGCGTCACCACCGAGAGGATGTGCAGCCAGGAGAGATGCCCGCGCGCCTGGATGCCGAAGGAGGTGAGCGCGCTCAGCGCCAGGGCGCCGACGGCCAGCCGCCCGAGCCAGCGATGCGCTGTTCGGCCCTTGGGCAGGGCCAGGATCACCGGGATCGCAACCAGGGCCAGGAGTGAAAGGCCGAGATGGAGGAGCAGCATGGCGGCATCGCCCTTCCTATGTTAGCGTCGTCAACATACGGCGGATGTTATCGATGTCAACATCAGGACGACCCTATCATCACGGCGATCTGCGGGCCGCGCTGCTCGATGCCGCCGATGCGCTGCTGGATGAAGGCGGTGATGGCGCGGTGAGCCTGCGGGAGGTGGCGCGGCGGGCCGGCGTCTCGCCCACCGCCGCCTATCGCCACTTCGCGGATAAGGAGGCACTGCTGGCCGCCCTGGCCCTGCGCGGCTTTGAGGCCTTCGGCGCGGCCATGGGGGCGGCGGTGGCCCAGGGGGCGGGGGCGCCGCATGTCGCCCGGGGCCGCGCCTATCTCCGCTTCGCCCTCGCCCGGCCGGGGCGGTTCCGGCTGATGTTCGGGCCGCTGCTCGCGCGCTCCCCGGCGCATCCGGATTTGCTTGCCGCCTCGCGCCAGGCCTTCACGGCGCTGCAGGCCAATGCCGGCGGGCGGGATGCGGCGCTGCGCAGCTGGGGCATGGTGCATGGCTTGGCCCATCTGCTGCTGGACCAGGCCATCCCCGAGGCGGGGGAGGCGGAGGCGCTGATTGAAAGGCTGATCTGCTGAGTCAGCGCCCCTGGAAGCGCGGCCACATCACCGCCCCCCAACAACAAACGAAGATGCAGGAAACCGGTTTCATGCCGGGGAGTCCGAGTGGCAGGCCCCTCGGTCCCACCATGCGGGTTGTTCGGCAGCCAACTATCGCCCCAGCCACCCCCGCAACCGCCCAGGCGCCTCGGCCATCGCTGCCGCATCCCCGCAATAGCTGAAGCGCAGGAACCGCGCCCCGCGCGCGCGGTCAAAATCCACGCCGGGCGTGGCGGCGATCCCGGCGCCTTCCAGCATGCGGGCCGCGAATTCAACGCTGTCATTCGTCAGGTGGGAGACGTCGCACCACAAGTAAAAGGCCCCATCCGCCGCCGCGATGCGGTCAAAGCCGGCGCCCGGCAGGCCTTCCAGAAGCAGGGCGCGGCTGCGGGCATAGGCGGCTTTCTTGGCCTCAAGCTCCGCCACGCAATCCATCGCGGCCATGGCCGCCAGCTGGGCCACATGCGGGGCCGAGATGAACATGTTCTGCGCCAGGCATTCCACCGGCCGCACCAGATCCTCGGGCAGCACCAGCCAGCCGATGCGCCAGCCCGTCATGCACCAGTATTTGCTGAAGCTGTTGACGATGACCGCGCTCTCCGAGAACGCCGCCGCACTGCTCTCCGCCACGCTCCCCCAGGAGAGCCCGTGATAGATCTCGTCCGAGATCAGCCGCACGCCCTTCGCATGGCACCAGGCCGCGATGGCGGCGAGCTCCTCC
>CANHTE010000211.1 GCA_947462945.1 Acetobacteraceae bacterium | reverse complement strand
TCTGGCAACCCTGGCACGGCACCCCCGCCTGGCCGGCCAGCCTCTGGGCCTGCTCGGCTTTGGCGGGGGCGCTCGGCTGGCCGCCAGCCTGGCTGCTCCTCTGGCTGGCCCCGTCGCGGCCCGCGCGCTGCTGTATCCGGGCTGCGCGGGCCTGGCCCCGGCCGCGCTACCGGGCCAGGCGGTGCTGCTGATGCATGGCGGCGCGGACCCGGCCAATTCTTTGCCATCCTGCGAGGCTCTGGGCGGCGCGCTGCATCAAGCCGGCGCCGAGGTGCGCCTCAGGCTGCTGACCGGCGCCAGCTACGCCTGGGACCGCCCGGCCTTCGCCAGTGAGGGCCATGCCATGCTGCCCCGGCCGGATGGCGCGGGCCGCGTGCGCGCCGAGGCCTGGCCGGCCCTGGCCGCGCTGTCCGCGGCCGAGGTCGCCGGTTTCTTCGCCGTCAGCCTGCTCGGGCATCGCCCGTGAGGGGGCCGCTCGCACTTATCCTGGGGCGCCTGGGGGATGTGGGGCTGTTCGCGCCCCCCTTGGCCGCCCTGCTGGGTCTGGCCATCCCGCCGCTGGCCCTGCTGGCCGAGGTGATGCTGGTGCCTTGCGTCATCATCCTGCTGGCCATGAGCGTGGGCCTGGCCGAACCCGGCCGGATCGAAGCGCGGGAATGGCCCCCGGTGCTGCTGCTGGCCGCCGCCAACCTGATCGCCACCCCCATCCTGACGCATTTCCTCGTGCAGGCCAGCGGATTGGGGGCCAGCGGTGGTTGGCTGGTGCTGGTGGCGGCCTGCCCGGCGGCGGGGGGTGCCGCGCTGGTCGCCTCGCTGCTGCGGCTGCCGGTGCGGCCGCTGCTTTTGGCGCAGTTGCTGTGCTTCTTCGCCCTGCCGCTGACCGCGCCCCTGATCGCGGGGCTGGTGCTGGAAGGCAATGTGGTGCGGGCCGATGTGCTGTTCGGCCGTGTGCTGCTCATGGTCGGGCTGCCGGCGCTGCTGGGCTATGCGCTGCGGCGTGGCCTGGGTGAGCGGCGGCGGGTGCGGCTGCTGCGCCCCATGCAGGGGCTGGGTGTGCTGGCGCTGTGCGGCATCGGGCTCTCGGTCGCGGCGGGGTTGCCCCGGCTGGAGGTCTCGGCCCCGGTCTGGGGGGATGCGCTGCTCGGGCTGCTTCTGGCCTCCGTGCTGGGCGGTGCGCTGGCGCTGCTGGCCGCCCGCGTCATCGGCCCCGGCCTCAGCGCCGCCTTTGCCTTGGGCGGCACTGTGCGCAACGTCAGCCTGCTCTGGAGCGCCATGCTGGGCCTGGCACCGCCCGAGGGGCAGTTGGTCTTGATGCTCGGCACCCTCTGGACGTTGCTGCTGCCCGCGATGTTGGGTATCCGGCCCCAGATGCGGCTGGGCCGTGCCCTCGCCTTGGCCGTGCTCGCCCTGGCGATGATCTGAGCCACGCCACGGTTGCGGAGGACTCGGCCGCGCGGCTATGGTCCGGCTTCAAGGACAGCGAACACATCATGAACGATCTCTTTGCGGGGCGTGGCGGCAAGGCTGCCGCCACCAGCTATAACGCCGCCGATATCGAGGTTCTGGAAGGGCTTGAGCCCGTCCGGCGCCGGCCCGGCATGTATATTGGCGGCACGGATGAAAACGCCCTGCACCATCTGGCGGCCGAAGTGCTCGACAATGCGATGGATGAGGCCGTGGCCGGCCATGCCGACCGTATTGACCTGGTGCTGGAGGCCGGAAACTGGATTTCCGTGCGGGATAATGGCCGCGGCATCCCGGTGGACCCGCACCCCAAATTTCCGAAGCTGTCCGCGCTGGAAGTCATCCTCACCACGCTGCATTCGGGCGGCAAGTTCTCCGGCAAATCCTATGAGACCTCGGGCGGGCTGCATGGCGTGGGCAGTTCCGTGGTGAACGCGCTCTCGGAAGCGCTGGAGGTCGAGGTCGCGCGCGGGGGCGAATTGTTCCGCCAGACCTATGCGCGCGGCAAACCCACCAGCAAGTTGAAGCGCGAGGGCGAGGTCCGCAACCGGCGCGGCACACTGCTGCGCTTCAAGCCCGACCCCGAGATTTTCGGCGCCCTCGCCTTCCGCGCGGAGCGGCTGTTCAAGCTGTGCCGTTCCAAGGCGTATTTGTATCGCGGCGTCGAAATCCGCTGGAAATGCGACCCCTCGCTGGTGGCCGGCAGCGAGACGCCGGCCGAGGCGGTGCTGCATTTCCCCGGCGGCCTGTCGGACTTCCTGACCACCGCCATCGCCGGGCGCGGCGCCGTGGTGCCGACGCCCTTCGCCGATACCGCTGAATTCCCCGATGGCGCAGGACGCTGCGAATACGCCATCACCTGGCTGGAACAGGGCGATGGCTTCCTCTCCACCTATGCCAACACCATCCCGACCCCCCAGGGCGGCACGCATGAGGCGGGGCTGCGCGCGGCCTTGCTGAAGGGTCTGCGCGCCTATGGCGAGATGAAGAAGGAAAAGCGCGCCGCCAGCGTCACGGCCGAGGATTTGCTCACGGGCCTGGCCGGCATGCTCAGCATCTTCATCCGGGAGCCGCATTTCCAGGGCCAGACCAAGGACAAGCTGACCAACGCCGATGCCCAGCGCCTGACGGAAAACGCCCTGCGGGACCGCTTCGACCATTGGCTGGCGGCGGACCCCGCCAGTGCCGACAACCTGCTCGCCTTCGCCATCGAGCGCGCCGAGGAACGCCTGCGCCGCCGCGCCGAGAAGGAAACCCCCCGCAAGACCGCCACGCGCAAGCTGCGCCTGCCCGGCAAGCTCACCGACTGCTCGCGCGAGAGCAATGAGGGGACGGAGATTTTCCTGGTGGAGGGCGACAGCGCCGGCGGCTCCGCCAAGCAGGCGCGGGACCGTGAGACCCAGGCGGTGCTGCCCCTGCGCGGCAAGATCCTGAACGTGGCCAGCGCCAGCGCCGAAAAGCTGCGCGGCAACCAGGAACTCAAGGATCTGATCGAGGCGCTGGGCTGCGGCGTGGGCGACAAGTTCGACCTGGCGAAGCTGCGCTATGGCCGCGTCATCATCATGACCGATGCCGATGTGGATGGCGCGCATATCGCGGCCCTGCTGATGACCTTCTTCTACAAGGAAACGCCCGAGCTGGTGCGCCAGGGGCGGCTCTATCTCGCGCAGCCGCCGCTGTTCCGCCTCCAGGCCGGCGGCCGCAGCGTCTATGCGATGGATGACCGGGACCGCGAGCGGCAGCTCAAGAAGCATTTCAAGGCGAACCAGAAGGTGGAGGTCAGCCGCTTCAAGGGCCTGGGCGAAATGCCGGCCCAGGTGCTGAAGGACACCACCATGGGCGCGCGCAACCGCATCCTGCTCAAGGTCATCCTGCCGCCCGAGGATCGCGCCAAGACGGCCGATCTGATGGAGGCCCTGATGGGCCGCCGGCCGGAGCTGCGCTTCAAATTCATCCAGGACAATGCGGCCAGCCTGGATGCGGAGGCGGTGGACGCTTGAAGCATGATGCGTTGAGGCGGAATCGCCGAAAACGCTGAATCATCCTCTCAGCAATGGCCAGACCACACGGAGTGAACGCATGTGAACGCAGCGTGGTCTAGCGCACCAAACCCCTCCCTGGATCAGGCAGCCCCGCGGCGCAGGGGAACCACGGCTTCGTGGGCGAGCCGCCGGTTAATCAGCCAGCTCCGCAGGGCCGCCGCCCCCATCGGCCGGGCATAAAGCCAGCCCTGCCCGAAATCGCAGCCCATGCCGGTCAGCACGCGGACCTCCGATTCACGCTCGATCCCCTCGGCGGTGATGGTCAGCCCCATGCTGTGGCCCAGCCGGACAACGCCCTCGATCACCTTCTCGGCCTTGCGGTCCGTTCCCAGCTTCCGGGTGAAGGAGCCATCGAGCTTCAGCGTATCCAGCGGAATTCGCAGCAATTGCGCAAGGCCTGAGGTCCCCGTGCCGAAGTCATCCAGCGCAATATGCGCGCCCTGGCCCCGCCAGGAGGAGACCCGCTGCAAGGTCGTCGCTGCCACACGTTCCAGCACGGCATCTTCGGTGATCTCGATGATGATGGAGGACATGTCGAGGCCGGCATCCGCCACCTGCCGCTCCAGCGTCTCCGCGATATCGGGCCGGACCAGTTCCACGGCGGAGAGGTTCAGGGCAATCCGGAACGGCGCCAGGCCATCCCGCCGAAGGGACGCAAAGGCATCCAACGCAATCGTCCGGACCTGGCGCGACACCTCATGTGCATAGCCCGCACGCCCGGCGGCCGCGAACATTTCATTGGGCGTGATATTGCCCAATTCGGTGTGAAGCCAACGGCCCAGCGCTTCCACGCCACAGACCTCACCGGTCTGCAAATCGATCACGGGCTGCAAATGCGCGGTCAGG
>CANHTE010000210.1 GCA_947462945.1 Acetobacteraceae bacterium | reverse complement strand
CGAGGAAGCCGCCCGCCGCGCCGAGGAAGAAGCCCGCCAGCGTGAGGAGGCCGAGGCCGCCGCCCGCATTGCCGCCGGCCAGGCCCGCCAGGCCGCCCGCGAGGCCGAGACCGCCAATGTCTCGGCCCCAACGCCCGCCACCGCACCGGCGCCAGCCCCGGCCGCACCGCGCGCCGAAGCCCTGGCCGAGCCCGATCGCCCGGCCGCACCGCGCGTGACTCCGCTGGCGGCCCGTGCCGTCGCTGGCCCGGCCGTGCGCCCCTCCAACCCACCACCCTCCAATGCGGGGGCGAAGCTCTCGCTCAACCCGCGCGCGCGGGGCGAGGAAGAAGATGACCGGCGCGGGCCTGCCCGCCGCCCGGGTGGTGGCACCTCGCCGGGTGGCGTGAAGCGCCCGGCGCCGGCCCCGGTGAAGAAGGCGCCGCTGGCGCTGGGCCGCCGCGAAGGCCGCATTGACGTCGCCGCCGCCATGGATGGCGAGGATGAGCGCAGCCGCTCGATGGCCTCGGTTCGCCGCGCCCGTGAGCGTGAGCGCCGCCAGGCCGAACTCATGCGCCTGCGCGCCGGCCAGGAACGCGTGGTGCGGGACGTGATCATCCCCGAGACCATCTCGGTCCAGGAGCTTGCCAACCGCATGGCCGCCCGTGGCGGCGAAGTGGTGAAGGCGTTGTTCCGCATGGGCGTCATGGCCACGCTGACACAAAGCATCGACGCCGATACGGCGGAGCTGGTGGCTCAGGAATTCGGCCATCGCGTGAAGCGCGTGGCCGAGGATGACGTGGAAATCGGCCTCGAAGGCATGGTGGATGAGGAGGAGGCGCTGATTGCGCGCCCGCCCGTCGTCACCATCATGGGCCATGTGGACCACGGCAAGACCTCGCTGCTGGATGCGCTGCGCAAGACCGATGTGGCGGGCCGTGAGGCCGGCGGCATCACCCAGCACATCGGCGCCTATCAGGTCGAGACGGCGGCGGGGAAGGTCACCTTCATTGATACGCCGGGCCATGAGGCCTTCACCGCAATGCGCGCCCGTGGCGCCGGCGTGACCGACATGGTCGTGCTGGTGGTGGCCGCCGATGACGGCGTGATGCCGCAGACCATCGAGGCCATCAAGCATGCACGCGCCGCGAATGTTCCGCTCATCGTCGCGGTGAACAAGATCGACAAGCAGGGCATCAACCTTGACCGCGTGCGCAACGAGCTGTTGCAGCATGAGATCGTGGTGGAAAGCCTGGGCGGCGAGACGCAGGAAATCCAGGTTTCGGCCACCAAGGGCACCAACCTGGACAAGCTGCTGGAAGCCATCCTGCTCCAGTCGGAAATCCTGGATTTGCGGGCCAATCCCGATCGTCCGGGCGAAGGCACGGTCATTGAGAGCAAGCTCGACCGTGGCCGTGGCCCGGTGGCAACGGTGCTGGTCCAGAAGGGCACGCTCAAGCAGGGTGATATCGTGGTGGCCGGCGCCGAATGGGGCCGGGCGCGCGCCCTGGTGGATAATCTCGGCAAGCCGGTGAAATCGGCCGGGCCATCAGTGCCGGTGGAAATCCTGGGCCTTTCGGGCGTGCCTTCGGCGGGCGAGAACTTCATCGCCGTCGAAAGCGAAACCCAGGCCCGAGAAGTCAGTGAATTCCGCCAGCGCCGGGCGCGGGACAAGGTGGCAGCGGCCCTCGGTGCAGGCCGTGGCACGCTGAATGACATGCTGGCGCGCATCCAGGCGGGCGAGCAGAAGGAAGTCGCCGTCGTCGTGAAGGCAGACGTGCAGGGCTCGGCCGAGGCGATCAACGTCACCCTCGGCAAGCTCGGCAATGAGGAGGTGCGCATCCGCGTGCTGCACTCGGCCGTCGGTCAGATCACCGAAAGCGATATCCAGCTCGCCAAGGCGTCCAATGCGGTGGTGGTGGCCTTCAATGTCCGCGCGACCAGCCAGGCGCGTGAGATGGCGCAGCGCGATGGCGTGGATATCCGCTACTACTCGATCATCTATCAGGTGTCGGACGATATCGAGGCGATCTTCAAGTCGCGCCTCGCCCCCGTCCAGCGCGAGAGGTTCATTGGCTATGCGCAGATCCTGCAGGTCTTCGAGGTCAAGCGCCTGGGCAATGTCGCCGGCTGCCGCATCACCGAGGGCGTGGTCAAGCGCGGCTGCGGCGTGCGCCTGCTGCGCGAAGGCGTGGTCATTCATGAGGGTGAGCTCAGCACGCTGCGCCGCTTCAAGGATGACGTGAAGGAAGTCATCAACGGCTACGAATGCGGCATGGGCTTCAAGAATTATGACGACATCCGCGTCGGGGACCAGATCGAGTGCTTCGAGACGGAGACGGTCGCGGCGGCCTGACCGCGGCTGATTGCTCTGCCTTCGGACGCCGGGCGGCCTCTGTGCCGCCTGGGCCTTCCCTGCGCCGAGGGACTTCCCGGCCGGTCGGGCGGGCGCGCACCCTTCACGCCTTGTCTTTGCATCCTGGGGTCCCAACCCCCTTTTGCCCTGAGGTTCCCATGGCCAAGCGCCACAATGAAAATCCCGGCGCGCCGTCGCAGCGCCAGCTTCGCGTGGCGGAGGAGGTGCGGCACGCCCTCGCCGCCATCTTCGAGCGCGGAGATTTCCGCGACCCAGACCTCGCCAATGCGCGCATTACAGTGACGGAAGTGCGCGCCAGCCCCGATCTGCGCCACATGACGGCCTTCATCAGCGGCCTGGGCCGCGATGTGCCGCCGGAGCAATTCGCGGCACTCAAGCGCGCCCATGCCTTCCTGCGCGGCCAGGTGGTGAAGAATATCCGCCTGAAATTCGCGCCAGACCTGCATTTCCAGCCGGACAGCGCGCTGGACTACGCCATGAAGATCGACCTGCTGATGCGCCAGCCCAAGGTCGCGCAGGATCTGGTTGGCGAAAAGGGCGACAAGGACGAGTGAGCCGGACGCATCAGTGTTGCGCCGGCTGGCCTTCCGGCCCGCCTCCAACCGCCTAGAACGCAGTCTCGTTTAGCACCGCAGGATTTGATGCCCCGTCACCAGAGAAAACCCAAAGGCCGCCCGATTGATGGCTGGCTCATCATCGACAAGCCCACGGGCATCGGCAGCACCGATGTCGTCAACCGGGTGAAGCGCGCCTATGACGCGCAAAAGGCCGGGCATGGCGGCACGCTGGATCCGTTGGCGACCGGCCTGCTGCCCATCGCCTTCGGCCATGCCACCAAGACCGTGCCCTATGTCATGGATGGCACCAAGGTCTATCATTTCACCTTGCGCTTCGGCGAAGCACGCGACAGTGACGATGCCGATGGCGCCGTGATCGAAACCAGCGATCTCCGACCCTCGGATGACGACATTCGCGCGGCCCTGCCGCCCTTCACGGGCGACATCATGCAGGTTCCGCCGATCTACTCCGCCATCAAGGTGAATGGCGAACGCGCCTATGATCTGGCGCGTGATGGACAGGAGGTCATGCTGGAAGCGCGCCCCGCCCGGGTGGATCGGTTCGAGCTGATTGAGCGGCCGGATGCCGATACCGCCATTTTCGAGGTGCAGTCGGGCAAGGGCGTCTATATGCGCTCGCTGGCGCGGGACCTGGCGCGGGCGCTGGGCACGGTCGGCCATATCGCGGCTTTGCGGCGGCTGCGGGTGGGACCGTTCAACGAATCCCATGCCGTCCCGCTGGACAAGATCACTGTTACGGGCGATACCCCGTCCCCTTCGCTGGACCTTCTGCTCCCGCTCACGACCGCGCTGGCCGACATCCCGGCGCTGGCCGTGACCGAAGCTGAGGCCGCCCGCCTGCATTTCGGCCAAGCCCTCAGCCTGGTGGAATTCATGGGCCGGGTTCCATCCGACGCCAGCCCAGATGGGGGCATGGTGCGCGCGATGGCAGGGGAGCGGTTTGTCGGCCTGTGTCGTCTCGAAGACGGGATGCTCCTGGCCGAGCGGTTGATGGCGCCGGGCTGAGCCCGCGCCGCACCACGGATCGTTTCATTTCTCCAACCTTGAAGGGACATCCCGATGTCGATCACTGCCGAGCGCCGCGTGGCGCTCATCCAGGAACATGCCACCAAGCCCGGTGATACCGGCAGCCCCGAAGTGCAGGTCGCCCTGCTCTCCGAGCGGATCACGAACCTGACCGAACATCTGAAGACCCACGCGAAGGATTTCCACTCGCGCCGTGGCCTTCTCGTGATGGTCGGGCAGCGCCGTGGCCTGCTGGACTATCTGAAGCGCAAGGAAAAGGCGCGTTATGACGCGCTGATCGCCAAGCTCGGCCTGCGTCGCTGAGCATGCCTGTCTGATATCCCTCCCCGTCCGGGCGAAGCGCTCGGGCGGGGAGGGATGCCGGGGCCTTTCTTGGGCCTCTTGCTGGCATCCGCCCTTCCGAGGGTGGCAGAT
>CANHTE010000209.1 GCA_947462945.1 Acetobacteraceae bacterium | reverse complement strand
TGATAATCCGTGCCGCAACATCGGCCGCGCTGCCGGGGGGGAAACCGATGAGCAGGCGCGGCGCGCGGGCCGGGTATTCCTGTGCCCGGGCCAGGCCAGGGAACAGGGCGGCCGCAAGGGCCAGGCGGCGGGACAAGGGCATGCGAAAACCTCCCGGAAATGGCGCGATTCCCGCGCTCACCAGGAAATAGACCAGCGGCTCGCCGCAGCGTCCAGTCAGGCGGCCTGGCGCAGCGCCTTGGCCCGGCTTTCCGTCACACAGACCACGCCAATCACCTGGCCCAGATTGCCGGCGATGAGATGCACCATCTCGGCCGGCATGGCCGTCATGCCGAGCTCCACGCGCAGCATCTCGCCATCCCGGCGGGAGAGCAGGTGGTCCGGCGTCAGGTCGCGCTTGGCGAAGGGTTGCAGCAGGCGGGGAAGCAGGCCGGGCTCGGCATAGGCCTCCACGGTAAACAGCACGTCACACGTCATGGGATGAGTTCCTGGAAATCGGGTTCGCAAAGCCCCGGCGCGGTGGCGCGCCGCAGGATTGCAGCGCGGGTCAGCCGGCCGGGCGCGTAATTCGCGAAAGGATGCGCTTCAGGAACATCCCACCATCCTGCACAGGCGCGCTCAACGAAGCAAGGCCGGAAGCAGCGCATCCAACCGGACCCTGCCCTCGCTGGTGGCGATGAGGCGTTGCCCCTGCCATTCCAGATACCCCTCCTCCAGGCAGGCGGCGAGCATGGCGGGGTCCACCGTGTCCACGAAGCGCAAGCCGCTGCGCGCCTCGATTCGGGCGGGGTCCACGCCCTCCGCGAGGCGCAGGCCCATCAGCAAGGCTTCTCGCCCGCGGTCGCGGCCGGAGAGGGCTTCCTCCTCCACGATCGCATGGCCGGATTGCTCCACGCGCGTGGCCCATTCCTCGGGCGCGCGGTGGCGGCGGGTGGCCAGCATCACGCCCCCTGCCAGCATGCGCTGATGCGCGCCGGGGCCGATGCCCAGGTAATCGCCATACCGCCAATAGGCCAAGTTATGCCGGCTCTCCGCCCCCGGTTTGGCGTAGTTGCTGACCTCATACGGGGCGAGGCCGAAGCGGCGCGCTTCCTCGGCCGTGGCTTCATACATGCGCGCGGCCTCATCTTCATCGGGCAGGGCGAAATCGCCGCGGGCATATTGCGTGGCGAAGCGCGTGCCGGGTTCGATGGTGAGCTGGTAGAGGCTGAGATGATCCGCCGCCATGGCCAGCGCCTGGCGCAATTCCGCGCGCCAGCTGGCCTCCGCCTGGCCGGGGCGGGCATAGATCAGGTCAAAGGACAGGCGCGGGAAAATCTCGCGCGCGGCTTCCAGGGCGATGATCGCCTCGCTCACATCATGCCGGCGGCCGAGGAAGCGCAGAGCCTCCGCATCGAGCGATTGCACGCCGAGCGAGGCGCGATTCACGCCGGCCGCGCGAAACTCCCGCAGCTTGCCGATTTCCACGCTGGTCGGGTTCGCTTCGAGGGTGATTTCCATCTCCGCATCAGCATCGAACAGCGCGCGCGCATCGGCGATGAGGGCGGCCACGGTCTCCGGCTCCATCAGGCTGGGCGTGCCGCCGCCGAAGAAAATGCTGGCGAGTTTCCGGCGTCCGGCGCGCGCGCCCTCATGCGCCAATTCCCGCCGCAGGGCGGCGCGGAAGCGCGCATGGTCCACGCCGCCTTCCCGGACATGCGAGTTGAAGTCGCAATACGGGCATTTCGAGGCGCAGAAGGGCCAGTGGATATAGAGTGCGAGGGGTTCCATGCAGCTTCCTTGGGAGCCTCCTTGGAGCCCATCACCAGCAACGATGATAGCCCCCATCACGCAGTCCATAACCCCAAGTAAAGCCGAAGGGCGGCCCCCGTGCCGATCAGCCCGCCGGCCGCCGTCTGTTCGCTATTGAGGCCAAGAGCGGCCGCAGAACAGTCCTGGCAAAAGCCGTCCTCCTGCTGGAATTGCGCCAAATTCTTCCCCTTGGGCGGCAGCAAGACAATGCTGGGTCCGCGCGGTGGGGACACGGTGCAGGCGCCCAATTCGTACGCCACACATTCCAGGATCACGGCGTGTTGCATGGCGACTTCGGGTGGAGGCCTCCGCCAGGGATTTGGCGTTCTGAGGGCGGCCTTCCACTCCGCGTCTTGACGCAGGCCCCGCCTTACTCGCTGCCGGGCGGCAACAGCGAGACATGGGCCGCGACGATGCGCCAGCCATCCGGCGTGCGCAGCCAGGTGTGGCTTTGCCGGCCGGTGCGGTCCGCGCCCTCGCGCCGGAAGCTGGTATTGGCCACGCCGAAATCACGCCCATAGGTGGTGATGACGGTGCGCAGCAGCACCCGCGCCAGACCCTGCGACGGGCGAGAGGCGCGAAAGGCCGCGATTTCGGCATAGGAGAACAGGTTCTCCGTCACGCCGAAGCGCAGCGTGTGCTCATTGTTGTAAAACAACTCATCCAGCACGGCGACGTCATTGCTCACCAGCGCCTGTTCATAGCGATAAAAGGCGGCGGAAACCTCGGCATGGATGTCGGGGATGTTGATCTCGTGCATGTCAGCTCCTGACGGCGGGTGCGGCGCAAATACCCAGCTGCTCCAGGCGGGCAGCGACGCGGAACAGCTTCTCCTCGGCCCAGGGCGCCGCGATGAGCTGCACGCCGATGGGCATGCCCCCGGGCGTGCCCAAACCCACCGGATCGGCGATGGGTGCCGCGATGACGGGCAGGCCGATGCAGGAAATCGGCTGGGTATAGACGCCCAGATTAGGGCGGACGGGCAGGCTCACGCCCTCCACCTCGATCATGTCCTGGCCGATTTTTGGCGCCACATAGGGGGTGGCAGGGGCGATCAGCACATCCACCTCATCGAAGATGGCGAGCGCCTTGGCGCGATAGGCGGCGCGCACGCGCTGGGCCTGTTGCACCCAATGCGCCGGCAGCAGCGCGCCCGCCAGGAAGCGGTCCCGCGTGGCGAAGTCGAAATCCTCCGGCCGGCTGCGCAGGTTGGGCAGGTGCAAATTCGCGCCCTCCGCCATGGTGATGAGGAAGGCAGCGGCCCGGCCCATGGCCGCGTCCGGGATGGTGACGCTTTGCGTGGCACCAAGCGCGCGTCCCACGGCGGCCACGGCCGCATAACCCTCCGCATGGCCGCCCCGGGTGAAGTGATCACCGGCCATGCCGATGCGAAGGCCACCGATCTCGGGCAGGGGCGTGACGGGGGCAAAGCCCAGCCAATGCTGCGCCGGGTCTTCCCGGTCCTCGCCCTGCAACGCGTTATAGACCAAGGCGAGGTCCGCCAATTCGCGCGCGAAGGGTCCCAGATGATCAAAGCTCGCGGCAAACAAAAACCCGCCCGAGCGGGACAGCCGGCCATAGGTCGGCTTCAGGCCCCAGATGCCGCACAGCGAGGCCGGCACGCGGATCGAGCCATTGGTGTCACTGCCGAGCGTGATGGGCACCAGCCCGCCCGCCACCGCCACGGCACTCCCGCCGGAGGAGCCGCCGGCGATGCGCGTCAGGTCATGCGGATTGTGGCAGGGGCCGAAATGCGCGTTCTCGGTGGTGAAGCCATAGGCGTATTCATCCATGTTCAGCGCGCCGAGCATGACCGCACCCGCTGACCGCATCTGGCGCACCAGGAAGGCATCGCGCAGGGCAGGGGGCGTATCGCGCTCGATCTTGGCGCCGGCCAGGGTGGTGAGGCCTTCCAGGTCAAACAGGTTCTTCACGGCAACCGGCACGCCGGCCATGGGGCCGGGGTCCTGGCCGGCGGCCACCTTGGCATCCACCGCCGCCGCCTCGGCCCGGGCGCGGGTGGCCGTTACCTCGGTGAAGGCGTTGAAGGTGGCGTTGCGGGCCTGGATATCGGCCAGGCGCTCCTCCACCACATCCGCGGCGCGGCGCGTCCCGGCGCGGATCTGGGCAGCAAGCTGCGCGGCGCTCATGGCATCTTCCTGACGACATAGACGGGCGCGGCTTCATCGGCGGGGGAGAGCTTCACCTGCTCGATCAGCCCCGCCATCCGCTTGGCCAGCGCCAGGTTCATCGTGATGCCCGGCAGATGCGCCGGGTTCAGGGGCAGGTTGATGGCGGCGGCGGCCTGCCAGGCATAGGCTTCGGCATCGAACTCGGACATGGGCTGGTCCCTCCTGGAGTCTTGGTGGCGCAAGGCCGCCCGCCGCGCCAGAGGGTTGCTGCCGGTTCATTTCGCGCCCATTGCCGGGGCTGCGCATGCGCGGGGCAGACCTGCCGCGCGCTTGGGCATGTCAAGATTGACCACGCTGCCCGCCCCTGCCATCCCCTGCCCATGACGACCGACCCACAATTCGACAACATCCGCGCCTGGCCCTTCGAGGAGGCGGCGAAACTCGCCCAGCGCCTGGCCG
>CANHTE010000208.1 GCA_947462945.1 Acetobacteraceae bacterium | reverse complement strand
TTCCCGCATGAATTCTCGGGCGGGCAGCGCCAGCGCATCGGCATCGCCCGCGCCCTGGCCGTGAAGCCCAAGCTGGTGATCTGCGATGAGCCGGTCTCGGCGCTGGATGTCTCCATCCAGGCGCAGGTGGTCAATCTCCTGGAGGATTTGCAGGAGAAGTTCGGCCTGACCTTCCTGTTCATCGCGCATGATCTCTCGGTCGTGGAGCACATCAGTGACCGCGTGGCGGTGATGTATCTGGGCCGGATCGTGGAAATCGCCTCGGCGCGGGACCTCTATACCAACCCGCTGCACCCCTACACGGAAGCACTGCTCTCCGCCGTGCCCATTCCGGACCCGACGGTGAAGCGCCAACGGATCATGCTGAAGGGCGATGTTCCCAGCCCGCTGCGCCCGCCCTCGGGCTGTCATTTCCACACGCGCTGCCCCATCGCCAATGCCGGTTCCTGCCAGCGTGACGTGCCGGAATTGCGAGAAGTCACGCCCGGGCACTGGGTCTCCTGCCACCTGCGCGGCTGATGCATGCTGGGTCGTTGCGCAAACGTCATCTGGCAGAAAGTTGTTCGCAGCCGTGTCGGGGCCTTATTCCGAGGGGTGGGCACGGGTTTCACGCCGCCCGCTTTGGAAGGAACGTCTCCATCATGCGCCAACTGGCTTTTGCCGCCACACTGCTCGCCCTTTCTCCCTTGGCCGCCATCGCGCAGGACGCCCCGGCCGGCGTTGCGGAGAATGGCCAGCGGCTGTTCAACCAATGCCGCGTTTGCCACACCCCCAATGAAGGCGGCCGCAGCGGCGTGGGCCCCAATCTCTATCGCGTCTATGGCCGCGCGGCAGGCTCCATCGAGGGCTTCCGCTACTCCGCCCCGATGCGGGAGCGCGCCGCAGCCGGGCTGGTCTGGAATGAGGCCAATCTGCGCGCCTATCTGGCGGACCCCAAGGCCGTGGTGCCGGCCGGCTCGATGTCCTTTGCGGGCTTCAAGGACAATGCGCAGAATGTCAGCGATGTGATCGCCTATCTGCGTCAGGTCGGCGGCCAATAAGCCAGGCCAGCAAGCCCGGGCTCTCTCAGCGGCGCCAGCGCGACGCCAAATCCCAGAGATGGGCGCCGAGCGCGCCCATCAGGGGCAGCGCCACCAGGGGCCAACCGGCCCCGGTGAGCGCGGCCCGCAGGCTCAGCGCAAAAGCGGCGCCTGCCAGCAGGAAGGGAAACACATCGCGCAGCGACAAGCCGCGCCCGCTGTGCCGGTGCCACCACCAGATTGCCACCGCTTCCAGCACCAAGGTCAGCAGGATCAGGTCAGCGGCGAGGCCTGAGGCAAAGAATTCCGCCATCAATCGAAGGGTGCGTTGAGGCGGTAGATCGCCCAGTTGAGGCAGCCCGCGAAGGTGACCCAGGCCAGATAGGGCGCCATCAATTGCCCGGCCCGGCGGTCATGCCGCCGCGCCTCCAGCATCATCGCCAGGATGGAGAGCCACAGGGGAACCAGCTCGACCATCGCCCAGTCCGGCCGTTGCAGGGTGAAGAACAGCAGGCTCCAGCCCGCATTCAACAACCCGTTCAGCACAAAAAACAGGATGAGGAGCCGGCCCGCGCCGGCCCGCCAGGCGCGGACGAAGCCAGCGGCTGAAAGCGCGAAGATCAGCGTCCAGGCCGGACCAAAGGCCCAGTCGGGCGGCTGGAACCAAGGCCGTTCCAGCCCGCGATACCAGGGTGTGAGCGGCGTCAGCGCCGCACCCAGGGCCGCGGTGCCCAGGGCCCAGGCCATGGCGAACAGGATCGGGAGCCATTTTTCCTTCAACACCCGCCACTCCTAACCCCGGCAAACCGCACTTGCCAGTCCGACATGGGTATTGCACGAAGCGTCGGAATGCCCATTAAGGCAAGGCAAGGTTAATGATCCGGAGGATGTACGAGATGCGGGTTTGGATGATGGCGGCGGCGGCTCTGGTGATGGCCCCCCTGGGTGGCGCGATGGCGCAGGATGCGGATGCCGGCGCCCGCGTGTTCAATCAATGCCGCGCCTGCCACACGATCAATCAGGGCGGCCGCAATGGCGTTGGCCCGAACCTGTATGGCGTCTGGGGGCGCCCGGCGGGCTCGATCGAGGCCTTCCGCTATTCGGCGCCGATGCGCGCCAAGGCCGGTGAGGGCCTGACATGGACCGCAGACAACATGCGCGCCTACCTGACCGACCCCAAATCCGTTGTTCCCGCGGGCTCCATGTCCTTCGCAGGCATTCGCAACGAGCAGCAGCTGAACGACCTGCTGGCCTATCTGGAGCGCGCCAGCACGGCCCAATAAGGCCCAAGCCGGGCAGCGCTACCGCGCCCGCCCGGCCGCTGCACGCAGGGCGAAGACACGCAGCCGGCTGGCCAGGGGCTCGCCGGCTGATGCGCGCTCAGCATCCTGGTCAGCGATCAGGGCCGCGAGGGGCTTGCCCTGCCCCGCCGCTTCGGCTTCCAGCACCGCCCAGAATTCCGCCTCCAGCGCGATGGAGGTGGGGTGGCCGGCGAGGCGAAGGCTGCGTTTCACCAAGTGGCGCATGGTCAGGCCTGGGGGCCCAGCATGGCCTCGGGCCTCACCCAGTCATCGAATTCCTCAGGCGTCACGGCGTTCAGGCGCAGTGTCGCCTCGCGCAGCGTCAGATCCTCATGCAGGGCCAGCTTGGCGACGGCGACCGCGCGGTCATAGCCGATATGGGGATTCAGCGCCATGGCCAGCATGAGAGACTTCGCCAGATTTTCCGCGATGCGCGGCAGGTTGGGGGCGAGCTTCTCCACCATGTTCCGAGAAAAACTTTCGGCGGCATCGGCCAGCAGCAGGCTGGATTGCAGCACGGCCTGAATGATCACGGGCTTGAAGGTGTTCAATTCCAGATGTCCGGAACTGGCGCCAATGCTCACCGTCACCTGATTGCCCATCACCTGGGCGCAGACCATCGCCAGCGCTTCGCTTTGCGTCGGGTTGGTCTTGCCCGGCATGATGCTGCTGGAGAGACCATCCTCCGGCAGGATCAACTCGGCCAGGCCTGCGCGCGGTCCGCTGCCCAGCAGACGCACATCATTGGCGATCTTCATAAGCGAGGCCGCAATGGTGTTCAGCGCGCCGTGCAGTTCCAGCAGCGCATCATGCGCGGCCATGCCCTCGGATTTGTCAGGGTTGGGGGTGAAGGCCAGGCCGATGCGGGTGGCGATCACCTCACAAAACAACGCATCGAAATCCGGGTGACGATTCAGGCCGGTGCCGGCCGCCGTGCCGCCCTGGGGCAACTGCAGCAGGCGTGGCATGCACCCCTCCAGCCGGGCCACGCCATGCATCACCTGCCGCGCATAAGTGGCGAATTCGCCCCCCAGCGTGACCGGCACGGCGTCCATCAGATGCGTGCGGCCGATCTTGATGATGCCGGCCCACTCCTTCGCCCGCGCGCCGAGGCTGGTGGCGAGGAGTTCCAATGCCGGCTTCAGCCGGAACTGCACGGCCTGGGCGGCGGCCAGATGCATGACCGTGGGGAAGCTGTCATTGGAGGATTGGCCGCGATTCACATGGTCATTCGGATGCACCGGCTCCCGCGCGCCCAAATTCTGGCCCAGGAGTTGGTTGGCCCGGTTCGCGATGACCTCATTCGCGTTCATGTTGGTCTGGGTGCCGGAACCGGTCTGCCAGATGGTGAGCGGGAAATCCTCGTCCCGCTGGCCCTGGATGATCTCGTTCGCGGCCTGTCGGATCGGGTCCGCCAGGTGGACCGGGAGTTCCCCCAGCCGCGCATTGGCTTCCGCGGCGGCCCATTTCTGCTGGCCCATGCTTCGGATGAGCAAAGGGGGGAAACGCTCGGTGCCGATGGCGAACAAGGCGCGGGCGCGCTCGGTCTGGGGGCCCCAGAGGCGATCCTCTGGAATTTCTATGCTGCCGAGGCTGTCGGTTTCCGTGCGCATGGGTGGTCTCCTTGAGGGGCTCTGCCCCTCAAACTCCCCGCCAGGGAAGTCGTTCCCTGGACCCGGCAAAGAACAGATCGCACATGGCTGAAATCTGCCATTGCGTGAATCTGCTCGGCAAGACGCTAATCGCTGTAGGTGCTGATCTCGATCAGGTTCTGGTCGGGGTCGCGGCAATAGACGGAATTGATGGGGCCGAGCGCGCCATCCTTGGGCACGGGGCCGGCCTCCACCACCACGCCGCAACGGTGCAGATGCTCCACCACCTGCGGCGCGCTGACCGTGACGATGAAGCACAGATCCTGCCCACCGGGCGCTGCGGTGGGGCCGGTCCACCATTCCGCCTGCGTCGCCTCCGCCGGGCGGAGGTTGATTTTCTGTCCGCCAAATCGCAGCGAAGTCCGGCGATGCGGGCCGAATTCCGCGCGCTCCATTCCCAGGACGCGCTGGTAC
>CANHTE010000207.1 GCA_947462945.1 Acetobacteraceae bacterium | reverse complement strand
TCCTGGGCGGGCGGACGGGCCGAGGGGCGCTGCCCCTCGGGCACCCGGGCAGGAAAACTGGTTTCCTGCGCCGTCATTCATTCGTTGATTTGGATCGAAGAGCGACGATCCCAGAAACCACCTTTCCTGGGCGGCGCGCCCTCGCGCCCAGTTGCCGCGCAGGCAGCGTCAGAGCGGCTTTTGCGCGCGCTCCAGCAATCGGCTGAAGAAGCCGGGCTTCTTGGCCGGTTCCGCCGAGGTCACCTTCGCGGCCTCGGCCGCTTCGGCCTTGGCGCGCTTTTCCTTGTCACGCAGCCAGGCCTCCAGGCTCATGCCGGCCTTGGCGGCCCGCTTCGCCTCATAGGCCCGCTGACCTTCGGTCAGCCCCTTGACGCCCTTTTGACCTTCGGTCAGCCCCTTTGCGCCCTTTTGGCCTTCGGTCAGCCCCTTTGCGCCCTTCTGGGCCTCGCTCAGCTTCTTCGCGTCCATCTTCCGCTCCGGGAAACAATCTCCCTCCTATGTGCCCAGGCGCGGGGCTTGCGGCAAGCCACCGGCTGCGCGACACGCAACCGCATGGATGCAAAGGTGAAGGCGCATATCTGGGTGGCCATGGCGATCCGCATGTCGGACATGGCCGGCCGCCCGGCCGCCGTGCTGCGGCGGGGCGATGCGGATTCCGGCGGGCTGCTCTGTGTGCTCAACGGGCGCGGGGGCCAGGTGGTGCTGGCCCAGGCGCGGGATTCCGAAAGCCGCCCCGCCTGGATCCGCGGCACGGGCGAAGGCCCGGTGTCGCCCGCCATCGCCGATGCCTATGTGGAACGCCAGGTGAAACGCGACCCGGACCTCTGGGTGCTGGAATTCGAAGCGCCGGATTTCCTGCCGCCCTTCGAAGCGCGGCTGATCTGAGGGGACAGCGCCCCGCCCAACCGGGGGCCTAAGCCGCTTCCCGTGCCCCATAGCCCATCGGGTGCGCCACATGCCAGTTCCAGGCGGTGCGCACGATGTCATCCAGCGCGGCATGCTGCGGCCGCCAGCCCGTCTCCGCCCGGATCAAGGCCGAGGACGCCACCAGCACCGGCGGGTCCCCCGCGCGGCGCGGCCCATTCTCATGCGGCACGGGGCGGCCCGAAACGCGCTCGATCGCGGCCATCACCTCCCGCACCGAATGCCCGGCGCCATTGCCCAGATTATAGCGCACCGAGCCTTGGTCGAGCCGCGGCAGCACCGCGATATGCGCCGCCGCCAAATCCATCACATGCACGTAATCGCGCATGGCGGTGCCATCCGGCGTGTCATAATCCGTGCCGAACACATGCAGGGGCGGCAGCTTGCCCAGCGTTGCCAGGATGGCGCGCGGGATCAGATGCGTCTCGGGCGCGTGATCCTCGCCCGCGCGGCCCTGTGGGTCGGCCCCGGCCGCATTGAAATAGCGCAGCGAGGCGGAGCGCAGGCCATGCGCCGCTTCCGCCCAGGCCAGCGCCTGCTCCATCATCAGCTTGGACTGGCCATAGGGGTTGACCGGGCAGGCCTCCGCCTCCTCCGTGATGGGGACGGATTTCGGCACCCCAAACACGGCGGCGGTGGAGGAGAGCACGTATTTCAGGCAGCCCCCCTTCACCGCGGCTTCGGCGAGGTTGACGCTGTTGCCCAAATTCTCGCGGCAATAGCGCAGCGGCTGCTGCATGCTCTCCCCCACCAGGGAGAGGGCGGCGAGGTGAAACACCGCGTCGAATTGCCAGGCGGCGAAAATCTCATCCAGCTTGCGGCGGTCATTCAGGCTGGCCTGGATGAAGGTGGCCCCCGGTGTCAGCGCGCCGCGATGCCCGGTGGAAAGGTCATCCACCACCACCACCTCATGCCCCGCATCCAGCAGGGTGAGGACAAGATGGCTGCCGACATAACCGGCCCCACCTGAGACAAGATAATGCGCCATGCTTCACCTGATCCAACCATGCGGCATATACGCCGCGACTATGTCAGGAATTCGTCATCGCATGGAAAGTTGCGCGGCGAGCAGCACCGCCAGCCGATCCATCACGCCCCGATGCACCGGCCGGCCCACCGCCAGGCGCCGCAAATCCCGCCGCGCCAGCACCAAGGGCAGCGCCGCCGCGCGGGCCGGCCGGGGCAGGGCGGTGAGATCAGGCGCGGGCGGTGCCTCGGCCGCCAGGCTGCGCATGACGGGGCTGGCCACCCCCGGCGCCTCGATCACCTCTTCGGGCGCAATGAGGTCTCGCGGCAGCAGGCAGCGGCCTTGCGCGGCCAGGGCGGGCACCGCGCGCAGCACGCCAGCCAGGCCGTAAAGCAGCCCCGCCTGTTGCAGGGCGGGCAGCAGGGCGGGGGGGGCTTCCAGCAACCGCCCCGCCGCCACCGCGAAGCCGCCCGCCGTGCCGCGCAGATAGGCATGCAGGGCGGCGGTGCTGGCCATGCCTTCCTCATCCGCTTCCATCTCCCGCGCTTCGGCCATGGCGATCAGGCTTGGCGCGTCCAGCAGCCCGGCCCGGATGGCGGCATGGAGCGGGCCGGCCACCTCATGCTGGCGCGCGGGGCGGCCCTCTTCTGCCTGTTCCACCACCTCCCGCCACCAGGTCATGCGCATGAGGGCGATCAGCGGGTTGCTCGCCACCTCCCGCGCGCGGGCGAGTTCGTGGTTGAAGGCAATGAGGGTGAACAAGGCCTCGCGCTTCGGCGGCGGCGCGAACAGGGCGCAGAAGAAGCGATCAGGGTCATGGCGGCGCGCGATGGCGCCGCAGATGGAGAGTTCAGCCACGCCACAGCCCATGGCGGCAACCCGGGCCATATGCAAGCGGTTGACGCTGGGCACTTGCCTGCTTAGCTGCCACCCACTGATCCTTACCCCCAATCAAGTTTTGATCCCGGAGAACACCCCATGGCCTTCAGCCTTCCCCCGCTGCCCTACGCCACCTCCGCCCTTGCCGCCCAGGGCATGTGCCAGGAGACGCTGGAGCTGCATCACGGCAAGCACCACAATGCCTATGTGACGGCGCTGAACGGCCTGATCGAGGCCAAGGGCCTGGCCGGCAAGTCGCTGGAAACCATCGTGGCCGAAGCCGGCAAGGCCGGGGCCGATGGCCTGCCCGTGCTGAACCAGGCCGGCCAGCATTGGAACCACGTGCTGTTCTGGCAGGTGATGTCGCCCAATGGCGGCGGCGACAAGCTGCCCGCCAAGCTGGCCGCCAAGATTGACAGTGACCTGGGCGGCCTCGCCGCCTTCAAGGAGGCCTTCAAGGCCGCCGGCGTCACGCAGTTCGGCTCGGGCTGGTGCTGGCTGATCATCGGCACCGACGGCAAGCTGAAGGTGACCAAGACCCCCAACGGCTCCAACCCCGTCGCCACCGGCGAAGGCACGCCGATCCTGGGCGCCGATGTCTGGGAGCACGCCTATTACCTCGACTTCCGCAACGTGCGCCCGAACTACCTGGACAACTTCCTGAACAAGCTCGTGGATTGGAGCGTGGTCGAGAGCCTGATGGACAAGGGCGGCCTGAGCACGGGCCAGAGCGCGTAAGCTTTCAGCGCGACATGAAGGGGGCGCGGTCCGCGAGGGCCGCGCCTTTTTTCGTTTCGGGGCACTGCGTAGGGCTTCGATCGCACACCGAACGGAGCGCGCCATGCGACGATATGGAACTTGGCGAGGGCACCGGGAAGGCGAGTGCGCTTTGCGGTGCGGGTTCTGGCCGAAAGCCATCTGTCTGCTCCCGGGCCATCAAAGCTGAACATCGGTCGTCAATTCACGCGCCTGCTTCGGCAGCTACCGACCCCGAGCAATCGCTCACGGTCGCTGGCAGTAACTTCAAAGCTGATCCCGGTGCGCATGCTCTCGACTCATATGCCGCCCGGCGCCGAGGGAATCCTTTTCGGATTCTTCCGTCAGGGTTTATCCACTAGCGAGCATGCGTGACCTCCTACTCCCGGAGCTCACGTCCTGCGAAATTCGCGTCCGCGACGCAGCGAAACTTGCAGAGGAGGCCGCATGAGCGATTCAGGAACGGAAGCGACCCTCAACGGCCTGGACAAAGAAGCTGTGCGCAAGGCGCTTCTTCAATACAACTATTTGCCCAGACAGCATGACCATAAGGAAGAGCTCCCGCCCATCTTCAGCTCGGTTCACTTCACGCCCGAGGTGGCTGCAAAGCTGCTCGAAATTCCGGCCCGTAGCCGGACGGGCTACGATCTTCTACCTTTTCGCAGGACGCGGCACCCCAACATTCCTCGAATGATGAGCATACCCCATCCAAGGGCTTACGCCCAACTCGTCGATGTCATTGCCGCACACTGGAGCAAAATCGGCCCGGTCTGCCAGAGCCCCAACTCTCAATTAGAATTCGGACTGCATGGAGATGGCCGGATTGTCGTCCACAAATACGATCACACTTCAGTGGATGGCGAAGTCGAGGATCAAGACCC
>CANHTE010000206.1 GCA_947462945.1 Acetobacteraceae bacterium | reverse complement strand
GGGCTCCCGGGACGCCTTCCTGGTGGTGGGCATCCTGTGCCTGCTGGCGATCCTGCCGGGGCTGACCTTGCGGCAGAAGCCGCCGGGCTATGGGGTGCGGTAGATGAGGGGGCGCCGCCCCCTCGACCCCCAACAGGGTGAAAGCCTGCTTGGGTTTCACCCGTTTCCTGGACCTTCATCATAACCAGGATTCGCGGAGGGGGCGGGGGATGTAGTTTCGGCCGCCGGCCGGGGTGTGGAGGGCGCTCAAGGCGCGAAGAAACTCCAGCACGGCGCCCTTGTCGCGGCGCCATTGGCGGATTCGCTGCATGAGCGGCAGATGCGGGATGATTTCGGACAAAGCCGGATCAGCCACCAGATGCGGCGGGCCAGGCAGGGCGCGCAACAGGCCCAGCTGCCGCGCCAGGGCAATCAGCGGCAGGCCCCGCAGCCGGATGGCGCGGCGGGCCGCGCGGCAGATCAGCCCCTCCAGCCCGCGCAGCACATGGCCGGCGGGGGCGGCCGCCAGGGCGTGCAACAGCCGCTCCCACAACCCGGCATGGGTCAGGCGGCGGAAATGCCGTGCGACGCTGGCGCCCTTGCCATAGGCGGGAGGCAATTCCCGCCAGGCGCCCTCGGTCGCGGCCACGCGAAAAATCGCATCCAGATGCGCCCGCTGGTCACAGGGGCGGCCCCGCGCCGGCATGGGGAGATGGGCGCGCAACACCGCCCATTGCGCATCCGTCAGCCGGTCACAGGGGACCAGCAGATGGGCGGGCGGGCGCGGCCGGGGGCCGTGGGGGCGGATGTAAGGCTCGCGGAGGAGGGCGGGGAGGAGGTGGCGCATCGCATTTTATAGCGCAGGGCATGGAACATATCAAGAACATTTAGCCGGCAAGCGGGGCGCGTTCATCGGCGTCGCCCTCAGCAGGCTGCTGAAAAAGGCCGTGAGGCGAAAGGGCTTTGCCCTCTCGCGCTCTCCCACCAAGAAACTCAGTGTCTTGGATCTTCGAATTTACCTTTCCGTCCATGCGGTCAGGAAGGTGCAGGAAACTGGTTTCCTGCCGGGGTGCCCGAGGGGCTAACGCCGGGTTTTTCAGCTGCCCCTCAGGGCGCCTTCGCACCATCGCGTTCGGTCATCAGCTGGCGCGCCGCATCGGGGATGGGGGTGCTGGCGCCGTTTTGCACGCAGACCAGCAGCGCCTTGCATTCGAAGCACAGCCCGCCTTTCCACAGGGCGTATTCATGCACGAAGCTGGTGTTGCGCAGGCTGGGCACGCGCAGCGTCAGAAGCACATCATCCTCGAAGCCCACCGGGCGCAGGTAGCGCGCCTCCAGCCTGGCCACCACCGGCCCCGGCTGATCCGCGCGCAGCACTTGGCCGAGGGAGCGCCAGTGCTCCACCCGCAAATCCTCGAACAGCACCAGATAGGCCGCATGGTTCACATGGCCGTAAAGGTCGCATTCGGCCCAGCGGATGCGGTGGCGCACCGCGATGTTCCATTCGCCCTCGACGCCGAATTCCTCCAGCAATGATCCGTGCATGGCCGCCCCCCCTGTTGCGGGCCAAGCTGGACGAAAACCTGCGCCGCATCCACCCTGTCCCGCTGAAGAGGGAGTGGAACATGCAGCGCAGGGCGCTTCTGGCCATGGGGGGCCTGGCCCTGCCGGGCGTGGCGCGCGCCGCCTGGCCGCTGGACCGGCCGATCGAGCTCATCATCCCCTTCCCGCCGGGGGGCGGGGTGGACCAGATGGGGCGCCTCGTGGCGCATCACCTGCCGCGCCATCTGCCGGGCGCGCGTCTGGCCGTGATCAATCGGCCGGGGGCGGGCGGGCAGATCGGCTTTGAGCTGCTGTTCAACGCGGCGGCGGATGGCTTCACCATCGGCGCGGCCACCAATACCGCCATGCACGCCATCGCCATCGAACGCCGGCCGCGCTACCGGCCGGATGAATTCACGCTGATCGCCAATGTGGTGGATGACCCGGGCGGCTTCTGGGTCACCGCCCGCAGCCCCTTGCGCACGCTGGAGGATGTGCGCCTGGCCGCGCGCGGCCGGCCGGGTGAGATCGGCGTAGGGACGGCGGGCATCGGCAGTGATGACCACATGCTGCTGCTGGCCTTCGAGGCAGCCGCGGGCGTGAATTTGCTGCACGTTCCCTATGCCGGCACGGCGCCGATCCAGCGGGATTTGCTGGTCGGCACCCTGGCCATTGGCGCCTTCAACGGGAGCGAGGCGCTGAACCTGCTGCGCGATGGCCGCATTCGCGGCCTGGCCCAGGGCGGGCCGGAGCGCTGGGCGCCCCTCGGCCCCGTGCCGAGCTTTCGGGAGGCGGGGTTTGACGTGCTGGGCGGCTCCTCACGCGGGATTGCGGCGCCGCCGGGCCTACATCCGGAAATCACGCTGCAATATGAGCTGGCCTTCGCCGCCATGCTGGCCGATGGGGATTTCCTGCGCGATGCGGCGACGCAGGGCTTCCCGATGCGGCCGCTGGTGGGGCGCGCCTACCGGCAAATGATGGCGGCGGATTATGCGGGCCTGCGGGCCTTGTGGGAGAGGCGGCCCTGGCGGGAGTGAGCCGGGAGCAACGCGCCGGCTACTTCTCCATCAACCGCGGCATCAGCTCCACCAGATTGCACGGCCGATGCCGCGCATCGAGTTGCCAGACCAGGATGTCATCCCAGGCATCCTTGCAGGCGCCCGTGCTGCCGGGCAGCGCGAAGAGGTAGGTGCCGCCGGCCACCCCGCCTATCGCGCGGGATTGCATGGTGGAGGTGCCGATCTTCTGGAAGCTCAGCATGCGGAACAATTCGCCGAAGCCGGGGATTTCCTTTTCCATCACGCGGGAAAACGCTTCGGGCGTCACGTCCCGGCCGGTGATGCCGGTGCCGCCGGTCGTGATCACGCAATCCACCTGGGGGTCGGCGATCCAGGCGCGCAGCTTCCCGGCGATCAGATCCGCCTCGTCGCGCAGGATTTCGCGCGCGATGCAGATATGGCCGGCCGCCTCGATTCGCGCCTGCAAGGTCTCGCCGGAGCGGTCCGAGGCCATGTCGCGCGTGTCACTGACGGTGAGGACGGCGATGTTCACGGGGATGAAGCGGCGGTCAGGGTCAATCGGCATGCGGGTCACCAAAGGCTGGGGAGGCGTTTAGTTGGGCCTTGCGGCGCCAACGCGCAACATGGCCGTGACCTCTTCCGCATTGGCGAAGTTGGGAAAGCCGCCGCCGGCGATCTGGTCGAGCGAGGGCGTCGGCAAGCCCAGCCGATGCGCATAAATCCAGCTGAAGGTGATGACGCGCGTCACGAAGGCGCGGGTCTCGTGCACCGGAATGCTCTCGATGAAGAGCAGCGGGTCCGCCCTGCGTTGCGCCACCGGCAGCCAGCGGGCCAGGTTGCCGGGGCCGGCATTATAGGCGGCCAGCAGGCGGATCAGGTCGCCCCGCACGGCCTCATGCCGCGCCAGGTAATGCACATAGCGCTGGCCGAGTTCCAGGCTGAAGCCGGGGTCATGCAGCCGCTCGATCCCCTCGCCCAGCAAAGAGGGGTCATTGGCGACATAGCTGGCGGTGGCGGGCATCAGCTGCAACAGGCCCCGCGCGCCGGCGCGGCTGACGGCGCTGGAATCGAAGCGGCTTTCCTGCAAGGCCAGGGCGTAAAGCAGAGAGGGGTCCATGCGGAAGCCGCCATTGGGCAGCAGCAGCGGCAAGGGATAGCGCGCGCCATCGCGCACGCGGCCATCCTCCAGCTGGGCGGCGGTGGCCACCTGGGCAGCGAGGCCCGGCATATTCGCGTGCTGCGCGACGGCGAGGATGCCCTGCGTCACCTGCGGGTTGTCGCGGGTGCGGCGCTGAAGCAGGCGGAGTTCCGCCTCGGCGCGCTCCCTTTGGCCGATTTGCAGCAGGGCCAAGGCGCGCCAGCCGCTGGCGGTCTGGACCAGGCCCTGGGCGCGGGATTCATTGGCCACGTCCCGCTCCCACACCAGGCCGGGCGGCAGGCCCAGGCTGCGGCGGGCAATCATGCCGTGGAAGGTGCGCGGCTGCTGGGCGGCCTGCAGCATCCAGGGCACGTATTGCGCCGGGCGCCGCGCCCGCACGGCCGAGCGCGCGGTCCAGAAGGCGGCGGCGGCGCGCAGCGTGGGCGCCGCCTGTTCATTTCGCGCCGCCCGTTCAAAGGCGGAATAGGCGCTTTCGTAATTTTGCAGGCCCCAGGCGGCCAGGCCCGCCTGATAGGCGGCCAATGGATTTTGCGGCGCGAGACGCAGCCCCTCCTGCGCCACGCTCCAGGCCTCCGCATCCCGGCCTTGGCGAAACAGGGTCTGCGCCATCTCGGCCTTGAGTTGGCCGAGATAGGCGGTGCTGAGGTTTCGGCGCGCCCGGATCAGGGCCAGGGCGGCATCCAGATTGCCCTCACTCAGCCGGGCATTCAGGGCGCGCTCCAGCCCGGCAT
>CANHTE010000205.1 GCA_947462945.1 Acetobacteraceae bacterium | reverse complement strand
GGCCGGATCGCAGGGGTCGTAGCCTGCGCCATAGCTCGCGGCCATCAGCAGATTTGGCAGCTTGCCCAGCAATTCGGCATGCACATGCAGCGGCAGGGGCAATTCATCCCGCGCCGCCATCACGTAATAGCCATGGCAGGAGGAAAGCGCCTGGATGGCTTCGCCCGTGCTGACCTCCAGCGGGATATGGATCACCTCCAGCGCGGGGTCCTGGGCGGCGGTGGCCAGGAAATTGGGGTGGGGCACGAAGCCGACATAGCCGATGCGGAATTTCTGCAACATTTTTCTCCCTTTGGGCCGCAGGCTCGCGCAACCGATGCGCCTTGGCTAGCCTCACCCCCAAGTTCAGGGGGAAGAATTTGATGGGCGCCGGACCACTCGCGGGAATTCGCGTGCTTGACATGACGACGGTGCTGTTCGGCCCCTATGCCACGCAATTGATGGCCGAAATGGGCGCCGACATCATCAAGCTGGAAGCGCCCGAGGGCGATGTGACGCGCCACACGGAACCCGCGCGCAACCCCGGCATGGGGGCCATCTTCCTCACCCTGAACCGCGGCAAGCGCGGCCTTTGCCTGGACCTGAAGCAGCAAGCCGCGCGCGATGCGGCCCTGGCCGTGGCGAAAACCTGCGATGTGGTGATCACCAATGTGCGGCCGCGCGCGCTGAAGCGGCTGGGGCTGGATTCCGCCACCTTGCGCGCCGCCGATCCACGCCTGGTCTTCTGCGCGCTGGTCGGCTTCGGGCAGGATGGGCCCTATGCCGAGAAGCCCGCCTATGATGACCTGATCCAGGGCATTGGCGGGTTGGCGCATCTGGCTTTGGCGCAGGGCGGTGCGGCGCCGCGCTATGCGCCCATCGCGCTCGCGGATCGGGTGGGGGGAATGCATGCGCTCTCGGCCACCCTGGCCGCCTTGCTGGAGCGCAGCCGCACCGGCCTCGGCCAGGAGGTCGAGGTGCCGATGTTCGAGGTGATGGCGAGCTTCGTCCTCGGCGATCACCTCGCCGGCATGGGCTTCGAGCCCCCGACCGACCAGGGTGGCTACGCCCGCCTCATCAGCCCCGACCGCAAGCCCTATGCGACGCAGGACGGCTTCATCGGCGTGATGATCTACAACCAGGCGCAATGGGAGCGCTTCTTCGCGGCCATCGGGGCGCCGGAGCGCATGACGACCGATCCCCGCCTGCTGAACCACACCACGCGGCTGCGCCACATTGATGAACTCTATGCGGAACTCGCCAGCATCTTCGCCACGCGCGGCACGGCGGAATGGCTGGCCCTGCTGGAGGGGGCCGATTTGCCCTGCGCGCCGGTGCATGACCTGCCGAGCCTGCGCGCGGACCCGCATCTGAACGCGCGCGGCTTCTTCCAGCCGGAGGCACATCCGAGCGAGGGCGCGCTGACCCGCATGGCGGCGCCGGTGCGGTTCTCCGCGCATGGGGACATCCCGCGTGCGCCGACGCCGCGCCTGGGCGAACATGGCCGGGAGGTGCTCCGCGAGGCCGGGCTGGACGAGGCGGCCATCGCGGCGCTGGTGCAGGCGCGGGCGCTGATCCTGCCGGGGTGAGATCAGCGCGCGGGGCTGGCGCGGGAATAGCCTTGCACCGGGTGGCCATCGCGGCTGTGTGGCCGGACCTGGACGGGGCCGCCGCCCATCGCGCCCGGGCGGCGGTAAATGGAGGGGGCGGCGTGGCCGGGATAGGATCGCACCTGCGGGTCTGCATTCATGTCGGGCCAGTTGCGTGGTGGCCAGTTGCTGCCTGGACTGATGGACTCCGCCCAGCGCCGTGTGCGGAGCCAAGTCGCGGCGCCCCCAACACCGGGGCCGCGCTCATAGGCACGCTCAATCTCGAAGCGAGCGGCGTTGAGCACTTCCGTGGGATTGCTGGCCCGGAGACCGATACGGATACCGATGGCGTTATTGATCCGGTCCATCGCGCGATCTTCCGGATTGCGGCCAAGTCCAAGGTCACGCCCGAGAAGACCGTTGTAGCGCTCCATGAACCAACTGATGGTCTCGTTGCCCTCGACAGCCGCATAGGCCGGCAGTGCGCCAATCCGGCGCGTCAGTTCCGCTGCACCTACCATGTGACGAAACGCATCGCCGGGGCCAGATTCGTAGCCAGGCAAGCGAGACGCAATGGCTGCCGCCTTTGCGAATTGATGAACCTCACGGATCAACTGATCCGCTTGGGCGATATCGTGAATTGAAGATATAAGGGTTGCTCCTCAGGGTTCAGGATGACGGAACGGGAAAAGCATGGAGAGCGCGACCGCGCTCGCTTCAATCGGACGTGGAATCGCCGGGCGCGTAGCAATCCGACATCCTGAACCCGGTGACCGATGTCATGACGCTGACGACACAGGCGCTGCCAAGCGACGGCATCAGGGTTCGCTCCAGTTCATTGGTCGTATCATCACCTTCGAACCGCAACCGAAGGCCAAGCGTCACCATCGCCTGCCCCCTCGAGCGGAAGCGCACGGCACCGTGGTGTGAGACCGAGGCGGTGGAGCGATCGAGGGCGATGGGCTGAGCGTCCAAGTAAACGCCTTCGATCATGAGAGGTCTGTTGCTGAACGTTTCAAATTGGATACGAAACTCCACGTCCTGCCCACTCCATCGTGTCGGCGGACGGAGCGCTTCGCGAAGGCCGAAGAGCGCCGCGCAGAGCACAGCCGCAGCAAGGATCAGACGAGAGGCCCGACGCGGGATCAAACGACGCATGTATCCCTGGATAGTTAGAACATAAGAAGAAAATACATGCCGTGTCAAGCAAATTCCCCTCTCGCGGAGAAGCCTGCCGCGCGGGCGATGATCCGCCACTCAAGGAGTTCTTGCTCCAGCCGCGCCGCTTACCCAGGATGCGGGTATCCCCACCGGAGCCCGCCACATGACCACGCTTCCCCGCCGCGCGCTTCTCGCCACCCCGCTCGCCCTCGCCGCCCCCTCCATGGTGGCCGCTCAAGGCGCACGCTCCCTTCGCTTCGTGCCCCAATCGGACGTGACCGTGCTGGACCCGCTTTGGTCCACCGCCTTCGTCAGCCGCAACCACGCCTATCTGGTCTATGACACGCTCTACGGCACCGATTCCAACTTCGCCCCGCAGCCGCAAATGGCCGAGGGCCATGTGGTCGAGGATGGCGGCCTCACCTGGACCATCACCCTGCGCCCCGGCCTGCGCTTCCATGATGGCGAGCCCGTCCGCGCCGCCGATGCCGTGGCCAGCCTGCGCCGCTGGGGTGCGCGGGATGCCTTCGGCCAGGCGCTGTTTGCCGCCACCGATGAACTCACGGCGCTGGATGACCGTCGCCTGCGCTTCCGGCTGAAGAAGCCCTTTCCCCTGCTGCCCGCCGCACTCGGAAAAACCACCGTCACCGTTCCCTTCATCATGCCCGAGCGGCTCGCCCGCACCGACCCCTCCACCCAGGTGAGTGAGATCATCGGCTCCGGCCCCTATCGCTTCGTCCCGGCCGAGCGTGTCGCCGGCGCCCGCACCGTCTATTCCCGCTTCGAGGGCTATGTCCCGCGTGAGGGTGCGCCGAGCTTCACCGCCGGCGGCAAGGTGGCCAATCTGGACCGCGTCGAATGGATCGTGATGCCTGATGCGGCCACCGCCTCGGCGGCTCTCCAGGCGGGCGAGGTGGATTGGTGGGAACAGGCGGTCACGGATTTGCTGCCCACCCTGCGCCGCAACCGCAATATCGAGATTTCGACGCTGGAGACCTCGGGCTGGGTGGGCTTCCTGCGCTTCAACCACACGCAGCCGCCCTTCAACAATCCGGCCATCCGCCGCGCCATCCTGGGCGCCATCAACCAGCCGGATTTCATGCAGGCCATCGTCGGCAACAACCCGGATTTGTGGCGCGACAAGGTGGGCGTCTTCACCCCCGGCACGCCGCTCGCGAATGACGAGGCGATGGGCGCGCTCACCTCCCCGCGCGATCTGGACCGCGTGCGGCGCGAATTGGCGGCGGCGGGCTATAATGGCCAGCGGATGGTGCTGTTGGTCCCCTCCGACCTGCCTTTTCTCCGCGCGATGTCGGAAGTCGGCGGCGATCTGTTCCGCCGCATCGGCATGAACCTCGATTACCAGGCGCTGGATTGGGGCACCGTGCTCTCCCGCCGCACCTCGCGCGAGCCGGTGGAGCGCGGCGGCTGGTCCGCCTTCTTCACCTTCGGCGGCGGGCAGGATTTCGCCTCGCCGGCCGGGCATCTGGGGCTGCGCGGCAATGGCACGAATGGCTGGATCGGCTGGCCCGACAGCCCGGAGTTGGAAAACCTGCGCAACGCCTGGTTCGACGCGCCCGACCTCGCGGCCCAGCAGGCGATTGCGCGCCGCATCCAGGCGCAGGCGATGCAGGACGTGCCCATGGTGCCGCTGGGCCAGTATTTCCTGGCGACAGCGCATCGGCGCAACGTCTCGGGCATCGTTC
>CANHTE010000204.1 GCA_947462945.1 Acetobacteraceae bacterium | reverse complement strand
GCCGAGCCCGATGGGCAGACGCTGTTCTTCACCTCCATCGGCACGGGCGCGATCAACTACGCCGTCTATGGCGCCCGCATGCCCTGGCGGCCGGAGGAGATGGCCGCCATCGGGCTGGTCACCCGCATGCCCAACGTGTTGATGGTCGCCAACCGGCTTCCAGTCCGCAGCATGGCGCAGTTCCTGGATTTCGCGCGCGGGCGCCAGGGTGAAATCACCTATGGCACGGCCGGCATCGGCAGCAGCCCGCATATCTGCATGGAGTTGCTTGGCCAGATCACCGGCATCCGCTTCGTGCATGTGCCGTTTCGCGGCTCAGGCCCCATGCTGACCGAGCTGATGGCCGAGCGGGCGGCCCAGGGGTTGGATTGCGGGATGGACAATATCCCCTCCGCCCTGCCCTTCATTCGCGACAACCGGCTGCGCGCCATCGGCATGAGCGGCGCGGCCCGCAGCCCGGTGGTGCCCGAGGTGCCGGTGATCGGCGAGACCATCCCGGGATTCGAGGCGACGGCCTGGTTCGGTGTGCAGGGCTCCGCCCGCATCCCGCGCGCCATCATCGAGCGGCTGGGGACGGAGGTGGACCAGATCGCGCGGGACCCTGGCTTCCGCGCGCGCCTGACGGAATTCGGCGCGGAGGGGCCAGGGCTGACGGAGGATGGCGGCACCTCACCCGCCAGCTTTGACACCTTCATCGCCGCCGAAATCCGCAAATGGGGTGAGGTGGTGCGGAAGGCGCAAATCCGGGTGGAATAGTGGGCGCCGCCCCTCAGTTCGCAGCAGGTTTCGGGAAGCGCGCCCCAGGCAGCAAGGTGTAGGGCGGCTGCCAACCGGGCATGGCCCGAAAGCGCGCGATCCAGGCGGTGATGTTGGGAAAACCCGTCATATCCAGCGGCCATTCTTCCTGCGGGAAATGCAGATAGCCCTGCATCGAGATATCGGCGATGCAGGGCTTGGCGCCCAGCAGGAAGTCACGCCCCGCCAGCTGCGCCTCAACCACACGGAAGGCGTTTTCCAGGCGGGCGCGGAAAAAGGCGATCACGGCCGGATCAGGGTTGGGCGTGAAGCTGACCAGCCAGCGCCAGGTGGCCAGGTAGCTGGTGAATTTGTGGTTGTCGAACAGCAGCCAGCGCAATTCCTCCTCTCGATCCTCCGCCCCGAAGCGGCCCAGATGCTGTGAGAGAAATGTCAGAATGGCGCCCGATTGGGTCAGTTTGCGCCCGACATGCTCCAGCACCGGCACCTCGCCCATGACGCTGACGCGCGCGCGCCATTCGGGGGTGCGGGTTTCTCCGTGGTAGTAATCCACGGCGACGCCTTCCCAGGCCGCATCACTCAGCGCGAGCATGAGCGCGACCTTGTAGCAACCACCGGATTCAGGAAAACAGTGAAGCCGAAACGCCGCCATGCGGAATCCTCCAGCGCGCCTCTCATCGAGAGCATTCGCGCGCGCATCCTGCATGAGGATAGCGCCGTGATCATCCTGGACAAGCCAGCCGGGCTTGCGGTGCATCGGGGGCCGCGGGGCGGGGCTTCGCTGGAGGATTGGCTGCCGGCCCTGCAACAGGGCAAGCGGCATTTGCCGCAGCCGGCGCATCGGCTGGATACGGATACCGCCGGCTGCCTGGCGCTGGGCCGCACCAAACCCAGCATCGCCGCGCTGAACAGGCTTTTTGCCGAGGGCCTTGCCCGGAAAACCTATTGGGCCGTGCTGATCGCGCCGCCCCCGGCCGAGACCGGCTTTTGCGAGGCGCCGCTGCTCAAGATCAGCAGCAAGGCGCTGGGCTGGCGCATCGTGGTGGATGCCGCCGGCCAATCCGCCCGCACGGAATGGCGCCTGCTGGGACAAGATGGCTTACTGACGGCCGTGGAGCTCACGCCGCGCACCGGGCGCACGCATCAATTGCGCGCCCATATGGCGCATCTGGGCTGCCCCATCCTGGGCGATGCGCGCTATGGCGGGGGTGAGGGCGCGATGCATCTGCTGGCCCGCGCGCTGCTGCTGCCCGGCATCGCGGCCGAGGCCCCGATTCCGCCCCATATGCGACAGGCGCTGGCGCGATGCGGCCTTTCCTGATCCTGCTGCCGTTTTTGATGGCCCAGGCCGCATCCGGCCAGGGCCTGCCCCGCCCCCATTGCGCCTATGGCCAAGGCCTGGCCGCCCTGCGCGATGTGGAACGTGAAGCGGCCTTGCCCGTACCCGGCATCAGCCAGGGCCGCGCGCGGGGTGAGGCGGCCATCGCCTCGCTCCATGGGGCTGCCGGCATCTTCAGCGGCTGCGGCTGCCAGCACCTGGCGGAATTGACGCGCGAGGCGGCGCTGGTGGCGCAGAGCGCGCCTTCGGAAGCGAGCGTGGCGCGGCTTTCGCAGGTGTTTTCGCAAACCCGCTTTCGCATCCAATGGGTGCGCGAGGAAGCGGAGCGCAGGGGCTGTCGGTGAGGCTGCGGATCAATCCTGCGTTGGGCCCGAGGGGTATTTGGACTGGGGCCAGCCCCCGGCAGGGCGAAAGCCTGCGTGGCTGTCACGGTTTGCCGCACCTTCTTCGACATATCGAAGTTCCAAGAAACTGAGTTTCTTGGTGGGTGAGCGCGAGAGGGCAAAGCCCTTTCGCCTTCTGCCTTTTAAAGCCGCCCGTCAGCGGTGGCTCAGAGCGGGAAATCCCGCTCCGGCTCCACCCCGGCCGCCTGGATCAGCTTGCGCAGCCGCATCACCTGATCCCCCGCCAGGGAGTGTGATCCCAGATGCACGCTGTCCTGCGCGCCGTTCAGCGTGACGCGCAGGGCGCCGCTGCCGGCGTGGTGCATCTCCGCCCCCATTTCCGTCAGCAGGTTCTCGACCGCCTTGGGGTCCAGATTATGGTTCAGCGGATGGGCGAAGATCCCGTGCAGGACCTTGCGATGATGATGATTCATGGCGGATGCTCCGATGTGATGGCGCATCGGAGCATGGCGGGGGGCAGCCGTCCTTGTTTCAGGTCAAGCCGCGCTCAACCGGCGGTGGCGACGTAGTTTTTCAGTTCCTCGGTTTCCTGCTCGGCCTCGGCGATGCGGGCCTTCACCAGATCCCCGATGGAGACCATGCCGGCCAGGGTGCCATCGGCCTCCAGCACCGGCAGATGCCGGACCCGGCGGTCGGTCATGAGTTGCAGCGCATCCAGGACGGAGCTGCGCGGCGTGACCGTGTGCAGCACGCGCGTCATGAGCTGGCCCGCGGTCATGCGCATCACGGCTTCACCCATGCCGGCCATGGCGCGCACCACATCCCGCTCACTGACAATGCCGAGGACGGTGCCATCGCCCTCGACGACCAGGACGGCGCCGATGCGGTGCTGGGCCAGGGTCCGTGTGATGGAGGCCACGCAATCCCCTGTTCGGACGGAGACCACCTGGCTGCCCTTGCCGCGCAGGATGTTGGAAATCACCATGGTGCTTCTCCCTTTCGCGGGAGCGTCGTCACCGGCAGCGAGGACGGTGAAACCGCTCCAGCCCTTTGTTGGCTGCCATTTTCGGGGGCCCTGCAACGACGCAAGGCTTCGAAATGGCTTTGGCCCAAACCCCGGCAGAAGGCTGCGCCATTGCGCGCGCGGGTTGCAACGAAATCCCTTGCTGCAACGCGGCAAGACCGTGCGGTGCAGCATGCCGAGCGCATGAAAAACCCCCGGCCACGCCAAGCGCGACCGGGGGTGATGGGAAAGCGGCCCCAAATGTGGGCGTGGCTGGCGCCCGGGAATTTCACCGGAAGCCCGGTGAAGCAGGGGCGCTGCAGCCTTACTGCGTCTGCTGGATGGCGCTCAGCACCCAGGGGCCGCCCTGCACGCGCACGAAGGTCCAGATTTCGGTCTGCTCGGTGCGGGCATTGGGGTTGCCCTCGGTGATGGCGCCGGTGGTGACGTCCCGCGTCCAATCCACCAGGCTCATGCGCATGGCGACGGTGGCGTAGTCGCGCGGGCCCTCGTTCCAGGCCTCGGCCAGGTCGCCCTGCTCCAGCTTCACGTCGCGGGTTTCGTTCTTCCAGCCGCGCTGCGCCAGCGCCGCGTAGTCGTCACGGAAGAACTGCACCATCTCGGGCGTCGCCAGGCGCGAGAGGGCGGGGACATCCTCACGCGACCAGGCGGCGTTGATCTCGACGAGGTTGCGCTCAAAGGCCTGGAAATCGGCCGGCTGGATGCCGATTTCATCCACTGGGCGGGCCGCGCCACCGCCGCCCATCATCGGGCTGCGGGGGGCGTCCTGCTGCTCGCGCATCATGCTGTTGGGCATGCCGGCGGGGGCGGGCTGCTGGCGGAAGCGGCGGAACAGGGCGAAGGCCAGGAAGACCAGGCCCGCGATGATCATCACCTGCAGCAGGAAGCCGAAGAAGCCGGCCAGGCTGCCGAGGCCCGAGAAGAATCCGCCACCCGCCAGCAGGCCGAACAGGCCCGCGCCGAGCAGGCCACCCATCAGACCGG
>CANHTE010000203.1 GCA_947462945.1 Acetobacteraceae bacterium | reverse complement strand
TGACCATGCATGTCTTTGACGGCGTCCTGCAAAGCCGCAACGATGATACGCTTCTGGCGCTCACCATCGGGTTTGTGCTGGTGGTGAGCCTGGGTGGGTTGCTGCGTTACCTGCGGGCGCGCCTGGTGGCGACCGCGACGGACCGAGCCGGGCGAAGCCTGCAATCCGCCGCGCTGGGCGCCTCGGTCCGCAGTGCCCTTTCAGGCGATGGCGCGCGGGGCCTCGCCGCCCTGGGCGATGTGTCAGAGGTCCGGCGCATGCTGGGCGGCGCCGTGGCCTCGGACCTGCTGGATCTGTTGACGGTGCCGGCCGCCATCGCCTTCCTGTTCCTGCTGCACCCCATCTATGGCTGGTCGGCCCTGGCCGGTTGCGCCGTGCTGGCGGGTCTGGGGGCGCTCGCGGATCGCACGACGCGCGCCCTGGTCCGCTCCGCCATGTCCGAGCAGGCGCGCTCGACCGCAGCGCTGACGGGGCGGCTGCGGGGCCCGGATATGCTGCAGGGCCTGGGCATGCTGCGCGCCACCCTGCAACGCTGGCGGCCCGAGGGGCTGCGCGCCCTGGAACTTGGCGATGCGGCACAGCGCCGGGCACGCGCCATCCAGGGCCTGGCGAATTATTCCGGGCTGCTGCTGCAAATGGCGATCGTGACGATCGGCGCATGGCTGGTCGCGCAGCAGGAGGCCTCCACCGGCAGCCTGCTGGCGGCCACCATGTTGGCCGGGATGGCCGCCGCCCCGGTCAGCCGCGTGGTCGCGACATGGCGCGACTGGGCCTATGCCCTGGCGGCCTGGCGGCGGCTGACAAGCTTCATCGCGGCGAATGCCGCGCCCGAGGCGCTGCCCAGCCACGCCGATGCACCGGCCGGGCTGGTGGTGACGAACCTGACCGTGATGACGCCGGATCGCGCCCGGACCCTGGTGCAGGGCCTGAACCTGAACCTGCCGCCCGCCAGCGTGCTGGGCATTCGCGGGGCCAATGGCGCCGGCAAATCCAGCCTGTTGCGGGCGCTGCTGGGCATCGCCCCCACCGCCATCGGCGAGCGACGGCTGGATGGGGCGGATCTTTGCGCGGCGGAGATGCGCAGCGGGCGGGTCGGCTACCTGCCCCAGGGCGCACAGCTGCTGCATGGCAGTGTGCTCGATAACATCCGGCGCTTCAGTGACGCCGATAGCCGGCTCTGCGTTGCCGCAGCAAGGCGCGTGGGCGCCCATGCCACCATCGGCCGCCTGCCGCGCGGTTATGACACACCCGCCGGCAGCCAGGGCGGCCTCTCGGGCGGGCAGCGGCAAATGGTGGCGCTGGCACGCGCCTTCTACGGCGCGCCACGGCTGCTGGTTCTGGATGAACCGGAAGCCGGTCTCGACGCCGCCTCCATCGCGCTGCTGCACGGCGCTGTTTCCGCCGCCCGCGATGAGGGCTCGCTGGTGCTTCTGGTCACGCATGACCCGGCCAAATGGGAAGGGCTCGTGACGGAATGGCTCGACCTTTCGGCCGATGCCAGCTGGCAAATCACGCCCGCCTCCCCAGGAAAACTCCTCTCATGAGCACGACCCTCGGCCCGCCCGACATGGTGACGGAACTGGATGGGCCATCGCTGCGCGGCGTGGCCATCGCCTCCCTGCTGACGCTCGTGCTCGGCGTGGGCGGGCTGCTCACCTGGGCCATGCTGACACCATTGGAACGGGCGGTGATCGGCACCGGCTCGCTCGTGGCCGAAGGGCGGCGCAAGACCGTCAACCTGATGGAGCCCGGCCTGCTGCGGGAGCTGGTGGTGCGCGAGGGTGACAGGGTCGTGGCCGGGCAGGTGCTGCTGCGGCTGGATGTCACGCAGGCCGAAGCGGTGGCGAGCCAGGGGCGCTCGGCCTATCACGGCGGCCTGGCGCGGCTGGCGCGTCTGGTCGCGGAACAGGCCGGCGAACGCCGCCTCGACATCCCCGAGGAGGCACTGGCCGCCGCCCGCGCCAGCCCCACCATCGCCTCCTTCATTGACGCCGAACGCCGGCTTTTTGCGGCGCGCTGGGCGGCCTATGACGGCGCCCTGGCCGCACAGCGGCGGCGCGTGGCGCAGGCGGCCGAGCAGATTGCCGGGCTTTCGGCGCAACGCGTCGCGGCCGGAACGCGGCTGCGCGCCCTGCGCGAGGAGCTGGCCGGCGTGAACCAGTTGCTCGCCGCCGGTTTCGCCACCCGCACACGCGCCCTGGAATTGCGCCGGCTGGAGGCCGAGGCGCTGGGCAGCCAGGGGCAATTCACCGCCCAGGAAGCCCAGGCCCATGAACAATTGGCCCAGGCCGAACTGGATGCCAGCAACCTCGCTTTGACGCGCGAGGCCGAGATCGCGCGCGACCTGCAGGAGACCCAGGCCGCCGTGGCCGACGCGGCCGACCGTTCGCGCGCCGCACAGGACCTGCTGGCGCGGCGTGAAGTCGTGGCGCCCGAGGCGGGCATCGTCACGGATTTGCGCTTCTTCACGGCCGGCAGCTCCATCGCGGCCGGGCAGCCCGTGCTGGACCTGGTGCCGCTCGACAGCATCCTTCTTGCCGAGGCCCGCATCGCGCCGCTGGATATCGAGCAGGTGCAGACGGGCCAGCGGGTGAATGTGCGCCTCTCCGCCTACCGGCAGCGCGAAGTGCCGCTGCTGACCGGCCATCTGACCTATGTCTCGGCCGACCGGCAGACCGATCCGCAAGGGGCAAGCTTCTTCCTCGTGCGCGCGGCGCTCGATTTGGCCGGGATGACGCCGGGCAGCGCCGGCCTGCCGCTGCTGGCCGCCGGCATGCCGGCCGAGGTCTTCGTCCTGGGCGAACGGCGCACCGTGCTGGATTACCTGCTGCGCCCCCTGCGCGACAGCATGCGCCGCGCCCTGCGGGATTGAGCGCATGACCCGCAAGAACCCGAACGGAAGCTCCATGAAGCGAAGCCGCAAGGCGCCCGCGATCACGCCGCCCGCACCCGATGCGCCCCAGAGCCCGGTGGGGCAGCGCGTGCTCGTCATGTCGCACATGCATCCGGCCGTCTCGCATGGCGGCGCGGAAATCGCCGCCTATCAGCTTTATGGCGCGCTGCGGGCGGCGCCGGAGGTTTCGGCCTGCTGGTTTCTGGCGGCGGCGGGCGGGCGCGTCGCGGGGCGGCTGGGGGCGCGGCTCAGCCAGCCCTTCGGCGCGGATGAATACGTCTATTCCGGCGCCGGCTTCGACCATTTCGTGCATGGCAATCCAGACCCTGAATGGCCAGGTGAATTGCGCCGCCTGCTGGCCGAGCTGCGGCCGGATGTGGTGCATCTGCACCACCATACGAATTTCGGGTTGGAGACGTTGCTGACCCTGCGCCAGGCCTTGCCGCAAGCGCGCATCATCCTGACGCTGCATGAGTATCTGGCGATCTGCCATCACTTCGGCCAGATGGTGAAGCGGCCCAGCCTGGCGCTGTGCTCGGCCGCGTCCCCGCGCGACTGCCACCGCTGCTTCCCCGAGCGCTCCGAGCAGGATTTCTTCCTGCGCGAACTCTATATCAAGCGCTTCTTCCGCCTGGTGGATCACTTCATTTCGCCCAGCCAATTCCTGGCCGATCGCTACATCGCATGGGGCATTCCGGCCGAGCGCATCTCGGTCATCGAAAACGGCATGCCCGCCGGCCCCGCGCCCACCCCACGGGCTGCTTCAGGCGATGTGACGCTGGGCTTCTTCGGGCAAATCTCGCGCCTCAAGGGCATTGATGTGCTGTTCGACGCGGCGCTGCTGCTGGAGAAGGCCGGAACATCCGGCATCAGGATCGAGGTGCATGGCGACCATTCGGGCCAACCGCCCGAATTCCGCGCCCTCTTCGAGGCGCGCATCAAGGACGCGCCGCCGAATGTTGAGTTGCACGGCCCCTACCCGAATGGCCGTGTGGGCGCCTTGATGGCCGGGGTGGATGCGGTGCTGGTTCCCTCCATCTGGTGGGAAAATTCGCCCCTGGTGATCCAGGAGGCGTTTCGCGCCGGGCGGCCGGTGATCTGCTCCGATATCGGCGGCCTGGCCGAGAAGGTGCGCGATGGGCTGGACGGGTTTCACTTCACCGCCGGCAGTCCCCGCGCCCTGGCCGCCCTGCTCACCCGGCTGGCGCAGGAACCGGGGCGGCTTCGCGCCCTCATGCCGGGGCTGGCGGCCCCACCGGGCCTGGACGCGACGCTGGCGGCCACCCTCAGGCTCTATGGCTCAACCCGGGCAGATGCCCCGCAATTGGAGGTCCTATCGGCATGACAATCCGTGGTTCGGTGGACAGTCTTTCGGCGGAAGGCGCCTCAGGCTGGGCCTTTGGCAGCGCCCTTCGCCCGCTGGTCGTGCAGGCGCTGCTGGATGGCCGCGTGATCGGCGAAACCCTGGCCGACCAGGACCGGCCTGATCTGTTGGCGGCCGGGCTGGGTGATGGGCGTTGCGGCTTCGCGCTCGCCTTTCACGATGCCCCGATT
>CANHTE010000202.1 GCA_947462945.1 Acetobacteraceae bacterium | reverse complement strand
GAAGGTGACGTTGTAGGGGCCGATGTAACGGTCGGTCGGCAGGAAGGCTTCGGCCAGCACCTCGCGCACGGCCTCGGGGGGCGCGTTGAGGACCAGGCCTTCGATGTTGCGGCGGGCATGGCCATCGGAAATGGTGGTAACGGTGAAGCCGCCCAGGCGAAAGCGGAACCAGCCGGGCGCCTGCGCAAGAGCGGGGGCCAGAGCCAGGGTTTGCGCCAGAGGTTGAGCCTGCGCGAAAGCGGGGGCTCCCAGAAGCAGGGCAGGGGCGGCCAGGGCTTGGCGGCGGCCGGTCTGCGGCATGATGGGGCTCCTCCGTCTCAGGGGGCAAGCATGAGGGGCGTGGGAGGGGCGGTCCAGCGGCGGAAATTCCTGGACTTTTTCAGCAATAAAGTCCTAGTATATTGGGATGCATATTTCCCTCACGGATGCCGAATACGCCCTTCTCCACCCCCTGATTCCCCATCACGGCCGCCCCGCGCAGGACCGGCGGCGGGTGCTGGATGCGATCTTTCATGTGGCGCTCTCACGCCGGCCCTGGCACGAGATGCCGGCGCGGTTTGGCAAGGCGGACAGCGTCCATCGGCAATTGCGGCGCTGGATGCGGGCAGGGGTGATGGACACGCTGCTGCGCGCGGCCATGACACCCGGCTTTGCGAGCCTGCGGTCCAGAATTTCCCTCGCCTGGCGGCGTGCGGCGCGGGTTGCCTCCATGGCCTCCTTCGCGCTGCTGCGCGAATTGGATGCGCGTGAGGCGCGGCCGGCGGCGTGGCACCATCTGCCGGACCGGGCTTTGTCCGAAACGGTGCAAAAAGTGGTTTCGCGCGCCCTGGAAAATCCCTGGCGCATCCCGCGCGGCCTGCTCACCCTCTGCGGCAAGCTGCTCAAACAGGCAGGGGGGGACCCGCGAAAGTGGCGGACCCGCTGAGTCATGGGTGGAAATGCCTGGATCAAGCCACCGGGGCGCCCCTCACGGGGCGGTATAACGTTCCAGCCAGTCAAGGTCGTGGCAAAGCAGGAATTCATCGCAGCGGTCAGGCCGCATCAGGCTGCGGTGCAGGGCCGCGTTGAGGGCCACCGCATCCAGCAAGGGGTGCGGCGCATGCCGCGCATCGAAGGCCACGATATGCGGGAAGGCGTCCTGGCAGGCGGCCAGCACGTCCCGCGGGCCGGGCCCGGCCTCGCCCAGCAGCTCCACCAGGTCGAAGCGGACCAGCGCCACGGTGCCATGCTCCTCCAGCCAGCCGGCCAGGTCGGGCGCCTGGCGCATGCGGCCCGCTTCGTTCAGCCGCAGCAGATCGAGGCGCGGCAGGGCCTCACGCGCCATCATGGCAGCGACGGAACCCAGCGGGACGGCGCGCGCGGCGCATCGCTGCAACCCGTTATCGGCGATGTTCTCAGCCAGCGCGGCGGCCTTGCGGAGCGAATTCTCATGCGCCAGCAGCATCGCATGCCCAGGCGCGCCAGCCGCGAGGCCGAGGGTGGAGAGGCCAATGCCGGCCCCCCCTTCGGCGATCACACGCCCAGCCCCGCCATCGGGCCAGAGCGCAGCCAGCAGCGCGGCAAGGCGGGGCGCGATGCCTGGGGCGCCGATGAATTCCGGCTCGCGGCTATCGCCCTTCAACTGCCACTCCCGGCCGGCCAGTGGGATGGCACGGCTGCGCGGGCCTTCGGGGCGCGGCAGGCGCGGCGCGATCATGGGACTGTCGAGCAGGAAGCGCCGCAGGCTGCGCAGGCTGGGGTGGCGCAGGCGCAATGCTTCGATGGTGGCGGCGTCAGGCACGTGATCCTGCGCGAGGATCAGGCAGGCGGCGGCCGCCGGGTCGGTGACGAGGCTATCCACCCAGCCGCCGCGATCAGGAAAGCCGGCCATGGCGGCGGCCGCCATTTCGGGGCTGGTCAGGATGCCATCGCGCAGCCCGGTCAGGCTGCCGGCGCTGCACCAGTTCTCGACCACCGCCTCGCTTTCGGGGTCCCGGCCCAACAGGAAGCGATAGGCCCAACGCACCAAGGTCGGCGTCAGGGGCATCGTCGCCGCACTCATGCCCAGCGTTCCAGCCATTCGGTCTGGTCACAGAGAATGATGTCATCCACGCAGCCGCGTTGCGTCATCACCATGTGCAGCACCCAGAGCAGCCCATCCTGGTCCAGGATGGGGACGGGCCGCTCGGCCTCGTCGAAGGCGATCATGTGGCGGAAGGTGGCGCGCCATTCCTCCAGCACCTCCAGTGGGTTGCGGGCGCCGGCGGTCATCTGGGTCCAGAGGTTGAACTCGGTGAAGATGATGGGCTTGTGGCGCGTGATGCTTTCCATCGCGCCCAGCATCACCTGGCTCTCGCCACCCTCGACGTCGATCTTGATAAGATCGAGCCGCTCGATACCCTGCTCCAGCAGGACGCTGTCGAGCCGCCTGACGGGCACCTCCCGGAAGGTGGCGCCCACGGCCTGGACGCGGCTATGCGCTTCCACCAGGACGCTGGTCGCGGTGTTGTTGGTACCGCAGCGCAGGCGGGCCGTGCCATCACGCTCAGCCAGCGCATGGGCGAAGATGCGGGCGGAGCCGAGGTCATTGGCGGCCAGGTTATGGCGCAGCAGGGGCAGGCTGCGTTCATCAGGTTCGAAGCAGAGCAATTCGGCAAGGTCAGGCGCTGCGGCTGCGATGGTGAGGCTGGTCAGGCCGATATTGGCCCCCGCATCGGCCAGCACTCGGCCGGCACCGCCATCGGGGAAGGCCGCGCGAAGCAGCCGGGCCAGGCGCTCCAGACTGGGGTCATCGGGCTTCTCGACCAGGTCTCGCCAGTAACCCTCGGGGCGGTTGCCGCGCAGGGTGAATTGGCGCCCAAGCACGGTGACGGCGTGCTCCTCGAGCTCAGCGACCAGGCCGGGGGCTGGGCGCTTTGGTGCGGCGTTGTCTTCGTCGATCAACACCCGCACCTCCGCGCTTTTCAGAAAGGCGCGGCGGAAGCTGGCCAGGTCTGGGTGGGCTTCCTGCTCTGCCTCGATCTCGGAGGGGGAAGGGATGGCGTTGAAGCGCAGATGAAAGGCCGCCTTGACGGCAGCCGCGTCGAGCGGGGCGTCGATCCATGGCCCATAGGCGGGTGCCCCCGCCGCGCGATGACAGGCGGCTTCAGGCGAGCCAACGAAATAGGAAAGAATGCGGCGGCCATCACCCAGCGAGGCCCAATGCGTCAAAACAGCCGTGCTCTCGGGCTCACGGCCCAGCACGAAGCGATAGGCCCAGCGAACAGTTTCTATATTTGGTATATTCCTGGTGATGAACTCCATGGGGCCTTATTCCGCGCCAGGCCGCACGGCGTCAAGCGATCTCCCGGATCAGCTTGCGTCGCACCGCCGTGCCGAAGGCCTCGAAATCCTCTGCCACGATCATGAAGGCACCCGCGCCGCCGATCACGCTCTGGTGGAAATACTGGTCCAGCGGAATTTGCGGAGCCCGGCCGAAGGTGGGGCGGTCATTGATGATGGGCAGGCCGTTGATGATGATGCCCTGCGCCACCGCTTCATCCCGCGCCAATTCGGAGGGGCGCCCCGAATTGTTCACGCCGTCCCCGGAGACATCAATCACCCGCCGCGTGCCCTCGAAGGGCGCTTCGGCCAGGGCGCGGCGGGAGAAATCAATCGCACCCGAGATCGAGGTCCATGACAGCGAGGCGCGCGGCGCCTCCGCCAGCGCCGAAGCCCAGGCGTCAGCTTCGCCCTGGGTTGCGATGCGGCTCCATGGCAGGACCAGCCTTTGATACTCGAAGCCGGCCCATTCGACGTAGGCGAGGCCGATGGCACCGATCATGCCGCGGCGGATCACCTCCACCACGCGCGGGTCACTCACCGCGTTGCGATAGCCCTCGCGCTGGAGGCGGGCCTCATCCTCGTCAATCGAGCGGCTGACATCCACGGCGAGGACCAGGAGCACATCAACAGGCTCGGGCGCCTGCTGGGCCCCGGCCGGCAAAACCCCGGTTGCCAGAGGCAGGGCGGCCGAACCGGCCAATAGCGAACGACGGTGCATGGCGATGAACCTCGAACGGGACAGCGCCATCAAAGCTGCACGGGCGGGGCGATGCAAGAACAGCTTGCCCCCCCGGCGTTATTCCAGCCCGCGCCGCACGGCGACGCAGACGCGCTCAACCTCACCCTCGGTCAGATAAGGATGCATGGGCAGGGACATGACCTGGTGGCACAGCGCCTCGCTCACCGGCAAGGCGGGCGGGCCGCCGGCGAGGGAGGCCGCATGGCTCGCCGCATAGGCGGGCTGGTGGTGCAAGGGCTTGGGGTAATAGACGCCGAAGGGAATGCCATCGGCCTTCAGGGATTCCTGCACGCGGCCGCGCTGAGCCGCATCCCGGCAACGGATGGTATAAAGGCCCCAGGCGGATTGCGCGGCATTCGGCACGCGCTGCAAGCCGACGCGGCCGGTGAGCCGCGCGCCATACCAGCCCGCCACCTTGGCGCGGTCCTGCAATTCCTGGTCGAACAGATCCATCTTGCACAGCAGG
>CANHTE010000201.1 GCA_947462945.1 Acetobacteraceae bacterium | reverse complement strand
GTGGATTTCTGGGCCGAATGGTGCGGCCCCTGCCGCATGGTGGCGCCGATCCTCGATGAAATCGCGACCGAATACAAAGGCAAGCTGACCGTCGCCAAGGTGAACATCGACGATAATCCCATGACGCCGAACACCTATTCCGTGCGCGGCATTCCCACGATGATCCTGTTCCAGGATGGCAAGCCGGTGGATACCAAGGTGGGCGCCATGGCCAAGGGCCAGATGAAGGATTGGATCGCTTCGAAGCTGGCCTGAAGGCCAGCTTCGAAGCTGGTTTTTTCTGCCCTCAAACGCCGGGCGGCGGCTCCGCCGCCTGGGCTTCGGAAAGCTGAAGCTTTCCGCCGGGCCTATTCGGCCCGGACTCTCCATGGGCGAGCCTGAGGCTGGGAGTGGGCGCGCGGCTACTCCAGCCGCACATTCGCCACCCGCACCACCTCGCGCCACTTCTCATTCTCGGCCGCGATGAAGCGGTCAAAGGCCGGGCCATCGAGCGGCGAGGCGGTGGCGCCAAGCTCGCGGAAGCGGGCCACCGTGGCAGGTTCGGCGCAAATCTCCAGGCAGGCGGCGGTCAACCGGTCCAGGGCCGCGCGCGGCGTGCGGGCGGGCGCCTGGATGCCGAACCAGGCCACGGCCTCGAAGCTGGACACGCCCGCTTCCTGCACCGTCGGCACATCCGGCACGGCGAACCAGCGCTCACGGCTGGTCACCGCCAGGATGCGCAGCCGCCCCTCGCGGATATGCGGGATATAGGCCGGCAAATTATCCACCGCGATTTCGACGCGCCCGCCCAGAAGATCCGGCATCAGCGCGCCCGTGCCGCGATAGGGCACATGCCCGATATCCACCTGCGTGCGGAACTTCAGATACTCGCCCGACATATGGCCCGAAGTGCCATTCCCCGGCGTCGCGTAATTCAGCCGGCCAGGCTGCCGCCGGGCGAGGGCCAGCAATTCCTGGAAGCTGTTCGCCTGGACCGAGGGGTGCACCACGATCGCATTGGTCACCTGGTTCACCAGCGCGACAGAGGCGAAATCCCGCATCGGATCAAAGGGCAGGCGCGGATAAAGAAACTGGTTGATGCTGGCCGTGCCGATGGTTCCCATCAGCAGCGTATGCCCATCCGGCTCGGCCTTCGCGGCCATTTCCACGCCCAGATTGCCACCGGCGCCAGGGCGGTTATCCACCACATAGCTTTGCCCCAGCAGGGCCGAGAGTCGCTCGGCCATGATGCGCGCGGTCACATCCGTGGCGCCGCCGGCGGTGAAGGGAACGATGATGCGGCCCGAGCGGCTGGGCGCCCAGCTTTGCGCAAGCGCGGCTGCGGGCAGCACGGTGGGAAGGGCCAAGGCGGCGCGGCGGGTCAGCATGGCGGAGCTCCAAATCAGAATGGGACGCTGGATACAGCCGGGACGGCCTCCGGGCCAGCGGGCAGGGCTGGTGACGCCGCGACCATTGGCGCAACATGCAAACTCCCCGAACAAAGGCCCGCCCCATGCCCGATACCCTGATCCATCGCCGCCTTTGGCTCGCTGCCCTGCCGGCGCTGGGCCTCGCCGCCTGCGCCAGCGATCCGGCGCCCGCACCGGCCCCGGTGGCCGCCACGCCGCCGGCCCCGCCACCGCCCGAGGCGCCGCTTGGCCCCGTCGTCGCACGGGTCACGATGAACAACTGGCAGGTCGGTTTCATCGGCCAGGTGGCCTGGGGCTCGGGCACCATCACCTATCGTGGGCGCACGCATCAGTTCCGGGTGCGCGGCCTGGGCGCCGGTGGCGTCGGCATGGCGCGGGTGCGCGCCACGGGGCAGATTTACAACATGACCAGCCTGGACCAGTTCCCCGGCCTGTTCGGCCAGCTGCGCGCGGGCCTCGTCGCCCCTGGCGCGCAAATGCGCGGCGGGCTCTGGATGCAGAACACGGCGGGCGTGCGGATGAATCTGCAACCCAACCGCACCGGCCTCGCCGCCCAGATCGGCGCCGATGGCCTGCTGATCGAGATGATCTGACGCAACACCCGGGGCCACCTCACCACAGGTGAGGACGGCCCCGGCCTTCACAGGCGCGGCGCCAGAAAGCGCGCGGCCGCCTCAGGAATCCGCGCGGATATTGCCGCGCCGGATCACCTCCGCCCATTTTGCCTTCTCCTGCGCCAGCCGCGCATCGCCCTCGGCCGGGGTGGAGCCGACATAGTCGAAGCCCAGTTCGCCGAAGCGCTGTGTCACATCCGGCGCGCGCGCCGCCTGCAGCACCGCCGCATTCAGGCGCTGCACCGGGCCATCGGGCGTGGCCTTGGGCGCGGCCAGCATGGCCCAGGTATAGACGTCATAGCCGGCCAGCCGCGGGTCGCTCTCGGCCATGGTCGGCACATCGGGGAATTGGGCGATGCGCGTCTCGGTCATCGCCGCCAGGGCGCGCACCGTGCCGGCGCGGATTTGCGCGGTGAAGCCCGGCACATCGCCGAACACCATGTTCACCTCACCCGCCAGCAGCGCCGTCAGCGCGGGGCCGCTGCCGCGATAGGGCACATGCGTCAGCCCCACGCCCATCATCATCTTGTAAAGCTCGCCCCCCAGATGCAGCGGCGTGCCGATCCCGGCCGAGCCATAATTCAGCCGCGCGCCCTCGGCCCGGGTCCAGGCATGGAAGCCCGCAATATCACGCGGTGGCGCATCGGCCCGCACAACCAGAATGTAGGGCGAGGTGGAGACCAGGCTCACCACCCGCAAATCCGCCACGGGGTCATAGGGCATGGGCTGCATGGTGAGAGGCGAGGTCAGGAAAGAGATCGAACCCATCAGCACCGTATGCCCATCGGGCCGTGCCTGCACGACGGCGCGCGTGCCGATGGTGGCCCCGGCACCGCCGCGATTCTCCACCGTCACCGCCTGGCCCAGCGCCTCGCTCATCTTGGGCGCCACCAGCCTCGCGCCGATATCGGGCGTACCGCCGGGCGGAAAGGGGACGATCATGTTGACCGGGCGCTCGGGCCAATTCGCCTGGGCCAGCGCCGGCGCGGCCAGGGGCAGCATCAGCGCCGCGCGGCGCGGCATGCGATGATTCATTCTTGTGTCCTCCCGCTCTGAGGATGGGACGATACAGTGAATCCGGCCTTGCCCAAGCGCGTTTCGTGCTGTTCACCCCCGCCCCATCAGCGCGAGCCCCTCCGCCACCGAGACGAATTCACCCCCCGCCACCACGCGCCCGGCGCCAAAGCGCGTCTCGAAAATCCGGCGCACCGCCGGCACGAGCGAGGAGCCACCCGTCAGGAAGACGCGATCCACCTGTGCCGTGGCGAGCGCGGCATCGGCCAGCGCCTCATCCACCGCGGCACCGATCTGCCGCAGTTCCGGGGCGATCCAGCTTTCAAAATCCGCGCGCGCGATCTCGGCATCCAGCACGAAATCGGCATGGTGGAATTGCAGCCGCGCGCGCTCGGCGCCGGACAAGGCCGCCTTCACGCCGGAAATGGCGCGGTACATGTCATACCCCACCTCATCCTCGATCAGGCGGATCAACTGGTGCAGCCGCTCGGGTTCGGCCGCGTTGCGCGCCACATCGGCAATGTCCCGCAAAGTGCGCGGCGCGCGCATGAGCGAGAGCAGATGCCAGCGCGCGAAGCTGCTGTACCAGGCGGGCGGAATCGGCAGTTCGGTGCCCATCACCGTATAGCTGCCGCCCTTGCCCAGCAGGGGTGAGACGACATGGTCAATGATGCGGAAGTCAAAGGCATCCCCCGCCACGCCCACGCCAGCATGGCCGAGCGGCACGACGCGCAGCGGCGGCCCCGGCTCGAAGCGCAGCAGGGAAAAGTCGCTGGTGCCGCCGCCGAAATCCGCGACCAGCACGGTGGCGGGCTCGGTGAGGCCGGCGGCAAAGCGGTGCCCGGCGGCGGCCGGCTCCAACTCCACCTGCACCTCGGGCAGGCCTGCGGCGGCGAAGCCCGCCACCAGGCGGCGCTCGCCCAGCGCGTCATCCGCCGTCTCCCCCACGAAGCGCACGGGGCGGCCGACGATGACGCGTGCGCCCTCCATCTCGGCCGCGAAGGGTGCCAGCAATTCGCGCAGGAAAAGGCCGACCAGCGCCTCAAGGTCATAGGGGCGGCCGAGGATGCGCGTCTCCCGAAAACTTTTCTGCGCGAGGTAGCTTTTCATCGAGAGAATCAGCCGCGCCTCCAGCGGGTCCTCCAGATAGGCGGCAATGCCCGCAGCGCCAGCCGCATGGCGCAGATGCCCCCCGCCATCCCGCCAGAAGCAAAGGATGGAACGGAACACCTCCTCCGTCGCGCGGCGCAGCACGCGCACCTCACCGCCGGCGCCGAGGGCGGTCACCACCGAGTTCGTGGTGCCGAAGTCAATTCCGATGATGGGCTGCATGGCGGCGCTTGAACCGGCTTGTTACCCGCTTGGCAAGGCGCGACTTTGCCAAGCTCTTCCCAAGGCGCGGCTTTGCCCAACTCTTCCCAAGGCGCGGCTTTGCCCAACTCTTCCCAAGGCGCGGCTTTGCCGCGACGCTCCC
>CANHTE010000200.1 GCA_947462945.1 Acetobacteraceae bacterium | reverse complement strand
GAGCAATTCCTCCGGTCCCAGCACCACCCGGCGGGGGAAGACATCCTTCACCAGCATCAGCAGCATGGCGCCGCTGGCGAAGCTGGTGGCACCCAGCAGCAAGGCCTGCTGCATGACGAGCGCCACGATGGAACTGTCCGGCGCGCCAATCAGCTTCAGCGTGGCAATCTCGCGCAGCTTGTCCATGGTGAGCATATAGACGATCAGTGCCACGATCACGCCCGAGACCAGCAACAGGATGCCGGTGAAAAGGCCCAATTGCTTGCGCGCGCGCTCCACCACGCTGCGGGTCAGCACATTTTCCTGCTCGGTGGCGGTCAGGGCGGCCAAATGCTTCCAGCGCCGCAATTGCTCGGTGACCAGGGTGGCATCGGCATGCGGGGCAAGGCGGGCGATGACGGCGTTCACCGTATCCTGCGGCTGGCCCGCGCTGCCGCTGGCCGTGGCGCGGCGCGCGGCGGGGGCATTCAGGCGGAACTGCAATTCCTGCGCATCGGCCAGCGTGATCCAGCCCAAAGGATCGCCGCCGGAGGAAACGGCGCGGGCGGTCCGCCCGACGATGCGGAAACGCAGCCCGCCGATCTCCATGGTGGCGCCAAGTGGCTGTGCGGCGCTGCGGTCCAGCACCATTTCACGCCGATGGGCGATGCCGCGCCCTTCGAGCAAGGCGGGAGGGCCGCCGGGGCGGTCCAGCTCATGCCCCACGATCTGCAAGCGGACCGCGGCGCCGATGCGCTCTCGCCCGGCCTCGTTGCGGAAGGCACCGGCGTCCGAAGCGGCGGCGCTGCCGGCGGCATGCGCCTCCACCGTCTGGAAGGTGACGCTGCCGGCCGCCACCACGCCAGCGATCCGTGCCACCGCCTCACGCGTGTCGCCCGGGATGCGGCTGGCTTCGGCGAAGGGGCCGCGCGTGCCGCCCTCCACCACCCAGAGATCGGCCTGCAAGGCTCGCGTCAGTGAGAGCGCCTCCTCCACCACGCCGCGATAAATGCCCACCATGGCCAGCGCCACGCCAAGCAACAGGCCGAGCCCCGCGCAGGTCAGCAGGAAGCGGCCGAGCTTGTGGCGGATATCACGCAGCGCCAGGTTCACGGTGAAGCACGCGCGGCCCGGCCCTCGCGGAAGCCTGGCAAAATCCGGGTGATGACATCCGGCGCGGCGCTGTCCAGCACCAGCCGCGCATCCAGCGTGCGGCCGGTAAAGCGCAGATCACGCTGGCGCAGCACGCCGCCCTCCAGCACCCAGCCGCGCCCCTGGCTGCCATCAAAGCCGGTGATGGCGGCCTCGGGCACCAGCCGCGCTTCGGGCAGGCGGCCGGTCTCGATCTCCACCTGCAACTGTTCGCCAATGACCGGGCGTTCCGGGCAGCGTTCGCAGCGCAGATTGACGCGGCGCTCCTCCGTCACGCGGTCGCTCTCCAGCCCGATGCGGACGACGCGGGCGGGATACACCTCGCCAGGGAGGGAGCGCAGGCGGATTTCGGCGGGCTGACCTTCGCGGATGTGGCCGGCGCGGGCCTCATCCACATGGGCCAGCGCCCAAAGGCTGCCAGGTGCCACCAAGGTGAAGATGACCTCACCGGGGGCGAGTGCCGCGCCCGCCTCACGGTTGCGGGCGATCACCACGGCATCGAAGGGGGCCAGCAGCCTGTGCTTGGCCAGGGTGGTCTGCTCGGCCAGGAGGTTGGCGCGCGCATCGGCCAGCACGGCCTGCGCCACGCCGATATCGGCCCGTGCCACGGTGAGGTCGGCCGCGGCGGTCAGGGCTTCCGTCTCCGCCAGTTCGGCTGCCTCCAGCGAGCCACTGCCGCGCGTGGCCAATTCGCGCCGGCGCTGGGCCAGGCTGCGCTTTTGCGCGTAGGTGGCGGTGGCGCGTTCGGCGATGGCCGCCACGCGGCCCTGCTGCGCCTCGGCATTTTGCAGCGTGGCCTCGGCGCGGGCCAGGCGTGCGCGCTGCGATGCGTCATCCAGCCGGGCCAGCACGGCGCCCGCGGCCACGCTATCCCCGTGATCAGCCTCAAGCGCCACCAGCACGCCAGGGACTTCAAAGCCGATGCGGGAGAGGATGCGCGCCTCCACCGTGCCGAGGCCGAAGACGCGCAGGGGCACGTCCCGCTCCAGCCGTGTGAGGTTGACCTCCAGCGGCTGCTGGCCCCAGGCATAGAGCCCGGCGGCCAGCCCAAGGGGCAGCAAAAGCAGAAGGAACCAGCGCAGCCATTTCATGGGGAAAGCTTGCGCCTTCCCCCCAGGGTCAGGTCAATCCTGCCATCAGCGGAAAACGAGATCCGGCAGGAACATCACAATGGCCGGCACATAGGTGATCACCATCAGGCAGGCGAAGATCACCCCGATGAAGATCGGCAAATACCGCATCATCCGGTCAATGCTGGTTCCCGCGACTTGGGCTGCGGCAAACAGGTTCACGCCAAAGGGTGGCGTGATCATCCCCATGGCCAGGTTCACCACCATCACCGTGCCGAAATGCACCTGATTGATGCCCAGCCGCTCGGCGGCCTCGGCCAGGATGGGCGCGAGGACAATGATGGAGGCCGAGGTCTCGACGAACATCCCCACGACAAACAGGAAGAGGTTCACGCCGAGCAGGTAGAACATCGGGCCATCAAAGGTCTGCACGATGAGTTCCGCCGCCGCATCCGGCACGCCCTGGCGGTTCAGCAGCCAGGAAAACAGCCCCGCGCAGGCAATGATGAACATGATGACGGCCGAGCTGATGACCGACTTCTTGAAGATCGGGTATAGGTCACGCAGCGTGATCTCGCGGTGCAGGAACATCCCCACCAGGATGGCATAGACCACGGCGATGACGCTGGCTTCGGTCGGTGTGGTGATGCCGCCATAAATGCCGCCCAGCACCACGAAGGGCATCAGCAGCGCGAATCCGGCCTGCTGTGTGGCCTTCAGGAAGGGCAGCCGGCCTTCGCCGTCATTCTTGCCCCAGCCGGTGATGCGGCACCAGACAAGCACGGTCACGATCAGAGCGCCGCCAATCAGTAAGCCAGGGCCGAAGCCGGCCATGAACAGCTCGGGGATGCTGGTCTGGGTGGTGACGCCGTAAAGGATCATCGGGATCGATGGCGGGATGATGACGCCCAGCTCGGCCGCCGTGGCCATAAGGGCGGCGGCGAAGGGCACCGGATACCCCGCCTTGATCAAGGCCGGGATCATCACCGCGCCAATCGCGAAGGTCGTCGCCACGGAGGAGCCGGAAATGGCCGCGAAGATCATGCAGGTGACGATGCAGGTGGCGGGCAGCCCGCCCTGCACGCCGCCCACGATGGATTTCGCGAAATCCACAAGGCGCCGCGAAATGCCACCCACATCCATCAAATTGCCGGCCAGGATGAAGAAGGGAATGGCAGCCAGCGGGAAGCGGTCCAGCGAGACATAAAGCTGCTGCGCCGCCACGATCAGCGGGAAATTCGTAAAGCCGGCCACGCCGATGACGGCAGCGATGCCAATGGCGACAGCGACCGGGATGCTGGCGGCAAACAGCACCAGCATCGCGGTGAGCATGAAGGAGCTCATACGGCCATCTCCAGTTCTTCGGCTTTGCGGTCGAGGAATTGCCCCAGTGCACCCAGTACGGCGAAGGCGGCGCCAATGGGCAGCGCCGCATAACCCCAGCTGATGGAGACTTCGAGGCCGGCCATTTCCTGGAACTTCACCCGCTCGGCCATGATCCAGCCGAACCAGAACAGCACGCCCATCAGCGAGAGATTGCCCGCCAGCACCGCCGCCTCAATCCCGCGCCGAAGCTTGCCGCGCGAATAGCGGTGCGCCATGTCGATCGAAACGAGGGAGCCCGTGCGGATGGCTGCGGCGAGGCCGATAAAGGCCATCCAGATCAGCGCGGTACGGACCAGCGCCTCGGACCAGACGGAGGGCGTCTCGGTCGCGAAGCGGGCCACCACCTGCCAGAAGCCGGCAAACACCGCGACGAGCAAGGCAGTAACCGCGATGGCGGTGGCAATGCCGGTCGTCACGCGGTCCGCCGCCAGCAGGGCACGGCGGAGGCTGGCGCGCGGGCCGTGTTCCTCCTGCCCGACCCAGATGGCCATGAGGACCAGCCCGAATGTGCCGCCCAGCACGATGGTGAGCGGCATGATGTTCATGGGATTCACGCGGGTTGGTCCCTCAAGCAAAAGGCCGCGGGAAGGTCATCCCGCGGCCAGTTAATCAGTCTTGCCTGCGCTTACTGCGCCGCGCGCCAGTCGCGGATGCGGCGCAGGGTGGCTGCGTCCATGCTGCGCTCCCACTCGGCGAAGGCGGGCGCCAGCGCTTCCTGGAAGGCGGCCGTGTTGACGGTGGTGATGACCGTCATGCCACGCCGGCGCAATTCGTCCACGCCGCTTGCTTCATCGGCTGTCACGCGCGCGCGGTTGGCTTCCTGGGCGGCGCGGGCGGCCGTCATGAAATGCGCACGGTCGGCAGCCGGCAGGCGCTGCGTGGTGGCCGGGTTGCAGATCATCACGGCCGGCGAATAGACGTGGTTG
>CANHTE010000199.1 GCA_947462945.1 Acetobacteraceae bacterium | reverse complement strand
CATTCGCCGCCCGCGTCGTGGCCGCGACCGCCCCAATCTCCCGTGCCGGCTCGGCCACGGAGAGAACGGCGCGGGTGATGGCATGGGCAGTCCCTTCGCTCAGCGCGCGATGGGCCACGATGAAGTTCCAGGCCGCGAAGCTTTCAATCGGCGCCGTCTGTCCGGGATAGGTTCCAGGCGGCAGGGTGGTGGGCGCCAGCATCGGCAGGCGCTGGGTCACGCGGCCCACCACCTCCGCCCCCGGACCGAACACCACGCCGGGCGCACGCGCCAGCGCCGCGAGGATGGAGGGGATGGGCACGATGGCGCCCTGCCAGAGCGCATCCATCCGGCCGGCCAGCAGCCCCTCGCTCATTTCCGCCGGGCTGCCGCTGACGATCTCGATGCGCAGGCCCGCCGCCTCCGCCGCCGCTGCCAGGAAGGTCTCGGCCGGGCCGCGTGCCGGGCCGGCGCCCACACGCTTGCCGTCCAACTGGCTGAATTGGGTCAGGCCGCTGGTTGCCAGCGCCGCGATCTGAAAGCTGGTTTCGTACATCGGCCAAAGTGCGCGGATATTCACATGCCGCCGCCCGCCCGCCGCCGGCGTGCCCTGCAGCGCATCCCAGACCGAGCCCAGAAAGGCCGTTCCGAGCGCATGGGGATGATCCTCCACCGCCGCGAGGTTCTGCAGCGACCCGGTGCTGGCCTCCACCGTGGCGGGCACCCCGTTGCGCCCCAGCAGGGCCGCGATGGCCTGGCCATAGGTGACAAAGGGGCTGCCCTGGCCTGCGGTATGGATCGCCAGGGGTGCCGACTGGGCGGAAGCCCCGCCAGCCAGAGCAAAGACAGCGGGCGAGGTGAGCAGCGAACGGCGCATCATCTTGGTTGATCCTTCCTCGGTTCGGCGCGATTAGATGCCACGCAACGCCTGACGCCAAGGACAAGATGCCGCAAATCGCCGCCGCCCGCCTCTGGTTCGAAGGCAATAGCTTCGCCCCCGAGCCCACGCCTTTGGCGGCCTTTCAGGGGCGTGAATGGCTCGCCGGCTCCGAGGCGCTCTCGCGCTATGCCGGGACGGCAACGGAACTCGGCGCATTGGCCGCTTTCGTGGCCGAGCGGCCTGAATGGCAATTGGCCGTTCTGCGCTGCGCGGCCGCCCAACCGGGCGGCCCCATGAGTGACCTCGCCTTCGATGCCTGGATGAGCGAGGTGGAGGAAGGCCTCTCGCGCGGCGGATGGGACGGCGTCTATCTCTCGCTGCATGGCGCCTGCGTGACCGAGAGCGACCCGGAGGCGGACCTCACCATCCTGCGCCGCGTGCGCGCCATCATCGGGCCGCGCGTGAAGCTGGTGGCCAGCTTCGATTTCCACGGCAATGTCTCGCCCCAGATGATCGGGCTGCTGGATGGCGCCTCGGTCTATCGGACCTATCCGCATGTGGACATGGCCGAGACGGCGCTGCGTGCGCTGCGCCTGCTGGAGCGCGCGATGGGCGGCAAGATCAATCACGGCTCGCTGATGAAGCTGCCGGCCGTGCTGCACAGCTTCCATATGCGCGACGCCGAGGGCCCCATGGCCGAGGTCTGGGCGGAGGCGCTGGCGGCCGAGCAGCCGCCCATCCTTGATGCCTCGCTGTTTGGCGGCTTCGCCTGGGGGGATTCTCCCCATGCCGGCCCCTCCGCCATGGTCTGGGCCGAGGAGCATGCCGCGGCGCGCGCCTTGGCCCGGCAACTCATTGCCAGCATCGGCGCGCGGCGCGCGCGCTTTGCCGTGAGCCTGCCAAGCCCCGAGGCCGCGCTGCAAACCGCATTGGCCGCGCCGCCCGGCCTCGTCGCGCTGCTGGACCCGGCGGATAACCCGCTCTCGGGCGGGGTTGCGGATACGCCGGGGTTGTTGCGCGTGTTGATGGCGGCCCCGCCCGAGGTGGAGACCCTGTTCTGCTTCCTGCATGACCCCGAGGGGGTTGCCGCCGCCCGCGCCGCCGGGCCGGGCGGCGCTTTCACCCGCGAATTGGGCGGGCGGACCACGCCGGAATTTGGCCCTCCCGTCCCGTTCGCGGGCGTGGTGGAGGCGCTGACCCATGGCCGCTTCCTCAATACCGGCCCGATGGAGCATGGCGCACCGGTGGACCTTGGCCCCACCGCCCTGCTGCGCGCGGGCAAGCTGCGTGTGGTGCTGACCAGCCGGAAGGAGGCGGCGGTGGACCCCGCCTTCTTTGCACTGCATGGCATTGAGCTGGGCGAGGTCCGGCTGCTGGTGAACAAGGCGAAAAACCATTTCCGCGCCGCCTTCGCGAGCCGTTGCAGCGCCATCGTGGAATGCGATGTGCCAGGCCCGGCGGCGTTGGATTTGGCGGCGCTGCCGTTCCGGCATGTTCCGCCAGGGTGGCGGGGTGGGGCCTGAGGGGTGGGGCCTGAGGGGAGGGGCGTAAGGGGCGCGGCCTTTCCAACGGCGGCCCGCTGCCGCATCCCAGCAGCCCGTTAGACATCAAGCGTCATCTGCCGCGCGGCCTTTTCCGCCTTGGCCTGGAGGCGCGCCCGCTCGGCCATCGGGTCATCCTGCGCGAAGCGGCGCTGACGGCTGCCATGCTTGTGAAACACCCGCGCGGCCTCGGCCCGGAAGCCTTCCGCGCCGCGCAGGCGTGACAGGCGCTCCCGCGCGAGGCGCAAGGCGGCGGCCTGTTCCACGATGGGGGCCGGATAGCCCGCGGGCGGCGTGTCCAGCCGCCAGGGCGTGTGCCGCAGCCCGGCGGGAAGATGCGCCACCTCCGGCACCCAGCGCGCGATGAAGGCGCCGTCCGGGTCCTGATCCAGGCTTTGCTTCACCGGGTTGTAAATGCGCGGCGTGTTGATGCCGGTGACGCCCGATTGCATTTGCACCTGCGGCCAATGGATGCCCGGCTCGTAATCGGTGAAAAGCCGGGCCAGCCGCGCCCCGCTCGCCGCCCAATCCAGCCCGAGGTGGTGGCTGGCGAAGCTCTGCACCATCGCGCGCATGCGGAAATTCAGCCAGCCTGTGGCAATGAGCGAGCGCATGCAGGCATCCAGGAAAGGATAGCCGGTGAGGCCCTCGCCCCAGGCCCGCAGCAGCGGGTCATCGGGCGCGGTGGGGCGGCGCGCGGCCTCGGCGGCGGCATGGGCGGCGCGGTGTTCCAGCGCCGGCTCGCTCTCCAGCTTCTGGATGAAGTGGCAATGCCATTGCAGGCGCGAGCGCAGGGATTGCACGGCGCCGAGCGGGATGGGCCTCTCCGCCGGCGAAAGGCCGGCGAAATCCCGCCCCGCCTGTTCGACCCGCTGCACCACCTCACGCATTGAGAGGCTGCCCATGGCCAAATGTGCCGAGAGCCGGGAGCAGGCGAGGGGGGCGCTGATGGGTGATGACATGCCCCGGCGATAATCGCGCCCGCGGCCGGCGAGGAAGCTTTCCAGCAGCGCCATGCCGTCGCCGCGCCCAGCCTTTTGGGGGGAAAGGCAAGCATCATCGGCGTCCCAGGCAATGGGCTCTTCCGGGATGGCTCCCTCGATCAGGTTGGGGGGCGCTTGAAGTCCCTCGGGGAACATGCCCTGGGGTGGGGGCGTCAGCGGCGCGGCCATGGTGGCGGTGAAGAAGCGGGACCAGCCATCACGCGTGGCCAAGGGCCGGGCCACGCCGAATTGCCGGGACTGGTGCCAGGGTATTGCCGCCTCGCGGCAGAAGCGGCCCACGGCGCGGTCCCGCGCATAGGTCCAGAGATTGCCCGTCTCCTCATGGCTATGCAGGGCGGCGATCCCGCGCTCGGCATGAAGGCGGCGCAACAGGGTGACGGCATCGCCCGAGCGCACCACGAGCGGCAGGCCGATGGCGCCCAGGGCCGCGCGCAAATCCAGCAGCGCGCCCCGCAAAAAGCGCCATTGCCGGGGCGAGGCATCGGCCCCGCGCCAGTATTCAGGCTCGATGATGTAGAGGGGCAGCACGGGGCGCCGCGCCGCCGCCACGGGCGCGTGATCCGCCACCCGTAAATCCCGCTTGAACCAGACGACATCGAGCATGCCCCTCATCTGCCCGCTTCTGTTGTTCTGCCAAGGGGGGCTGTCTAAGGGGGGTTCAATCGGCGCGGGGATGCGCCATGCGCCAGGTGGCCAACAGCCCTTCGGCATCCACCGCGATGTAGCGCTGCGTGGTGGAAAGGCTGGCATGGCCCAGCAATTCCTGAATGGCGCGCAGATCGGCGCCGCCGGCCAGAAGATGGGTGGCAAAAGAGTGACGCAGCGCATGCGGCGTGGCGTGCTCGGGCAGGCCAGCCAGGCGGCGGTAGTCGCGCAGGGTCTTTTGTGCCACGGCCGGGTCCAGCCGCTTGCCGCGCGCGCCCAGGAATAGCGGCGAATCGGGCTCGGCCCCGCCGCGATCTCCCGTCCACGCGGCCCCGCCGGGATCTTCCGTCAACGCGGCTCCGCCGCGATCTTCCGTCAACGCGGCTCCGCCGCGATCTCCCGTCAACGCGGCTCCGCCGCGATCTCCCGTCAACGCGGCTCCGCCGCGATCTCCCGTCAACGCGGCTCCGCCGCGAT
>CANHTE010000198.1 GCA_947462945.1 Acetobacteraceae bacterium | reverse complement strand
GGTCGAGATGAAGGTCTCGCGGCCCCCATTCTTCAAGGATTCTTCTTGCGTGATCTCGAACAGCCGCTTCACCGCATGCTGGGGCTTGATGATCGGCCCTTGCTGGACGTAGGCGAGGCAGTTGCGCGCGCGCCACTGGTCAATCTGCCGCCACCAGGCGATCTGCGCGTCCTTGGCGACCGGCGTCGGATCAGACTTCCAGCACTCGATCATGGCGGCAAGGACCTGGCCCGCATCGCCCACGATCGGCACATCCACCCGCACATTCTTATTGATGGAGGAGGGGTCGATATCCGCATGAATCTTCAGCGAACCCGGGCTGAAGGCATCCAGCCGCCCGGTGATGCGGTCATCGAAGCGGGCGCCGATGTTGAACATCACGTCGCAGCCATGCATCGTGAGGTTGGCTTCGTAGGTGCCGTGCATCCCCAACATGCCGATAAACAGCGGATCGGAGGCCGGGAAGGCGCCCAGGCCCATCAGCGTATTGGTGCAGGGCATGCCGGTGAGGCGCACGAATTCACCCAGCAGGCGCGAGGCCTCGGGGCCGGAATTGATCACGCCGCCGCCGGCATAGATCACCGGGCGCTCGCTGCGCTTCAGCGCCTGCACGGCTTCCAGGATGCGCTTCGGATCAGGCGCGGTCACGGGCCGGTAGCTGCGATGCGGAACACTCGGCGCCGGCGCATCGGCATAGGGCGCGGGCTTGATCAGGATGTCCTTCGGCAGATCCACCACCACCGGGCCGGGACGGCCGCTGCGCGCCACATAGAAGGCGTCATGCATGACACGGGCGAGGTCCTCGCTGCGCTTCACGAGGTAGTTGTGCTTGGTGGCGGGGCGGGTGATGCCGGTGGTATCCGCCTCCTGGAAGGCGTCATTGCCAATGAGATGCGTCGGAACCTGGCCGGTAAGGCAGACCACGGGGATGCTATCCATCAGCGCGTCCACCAGGCCGGTGACCGCATTGGTGGCGCCAGGGCCGGAGGTGACCAGCACCACGCCCACCTTGCCGGTCGAGCGCGCATAGCCCTCGGCCGCATGCACGGCCGCCTGTTCATGACGCACCAGAATGTGGCGGATGAAATTCTGCTGGAACAGGGCGTCATAGATCGGCAGGACGGCGCCGCCGGGATAGCCGAAGATGACATCCACGCCCTGATCCTTCAGCGCGCGAAGAACGACTTCCGCACCCGTCATCGTGGCGGCGGCAGCGGCGGGTTCAGCGGTGGTGGACATGGCGGTCTCTCATGTTCTGGCAGCCGAGGCTTAAGGGCCGTGCTGCGGCGCGTCAACCGGATGATTGAAGAAATGCGAAGATTTCGGGTGTATTTCTTTCTGAAAATTGCGCGAGACCCGCAATTCGCGCATTGATCCTATGCATTGCCGAGGGGCCGACCAGTTCCTGGTGCCGAAACCAGGTCGCTTGTCGCCGCGTATAGGTCCAGGTGCCGGCGATGGCGCGGCGATCCGCCTCCTCCCGGCTGATCTCGCCGCGCCATTCGGCGGCGAGTTCGGGCACGCCATGGGCGCGCATCGCAGGCAGGCTGGCATCCAGGCCCTGGTCCACCAAGGCGCCCACCTCCTCCAGCGCGCCCTGCCCCCGCATGATGGCCCAGCGGGCGATGATGGCTGGGTGGAGTTGCTCACGCGGGGGGGTGAGCAGAATGGCGCGGAAATCAAAATCCGCGGGCGGCAGTCGGGGCGCGGCCCGGTGCCAGGCCGCCAGGCTCTGCCCGGTGGCCAGCAGGATTTCCAGTGCGCGGGTAATGCGCTGCCCATCCGAGGGCCGCAGATTGGCCGCATCCTCGGGGTGGAGTTCGGCGTGCAGACGCTCCGAGCCCAGCGCCGCGAGCCGCGCCCGTGCTTCTTCCCGGGCGGGGGGTGGAACCTCCGGCAGCACGGAAAGCCCCTGGGTGAGAGCGCGCAGATACATCCCCGTGCCGCCGCAGAGGATGGGCAGGCGGGCCTGGGCCATCTCGGCCAGCGCTGCCTCACGCCACCAGGCGACGGAGCCAGCCTCGGCCACCGGCAACACGCCGTAGAGGGCATGCGGCGCACGGGCCTCATCTTCCGGCGGGGGGCGGGCGGTTACCACGCGCAGCTCCCGGTAGCATTGCATGGCGTCGGCATTGATGATGGTGCCGCCGAAAAGCTCGGCCAGTTCCAGCGCGAGGGCCGATTTTCCGGAGGCGGTTGGGCCCGCGATGATGAGAGCCTTTGGACGAGCGACGGGGGCCTGTTGCGTCATGCGCCCTCCCCCGGCATGGTCCGGCCGCCATGCCCCATGTCCTGACGTTCATCGCCCAGCCCGGCGCGCTCGCGCCCGCCCACCTGAACGCCGCGCGCGCGGCACTCACCGCCCTCGGCGCGGATTGCGACGCCGTGATCTGGCTCGCAGAGGGCGAGGCGGCGGACCTGCCCTTCAGCGCGCTTGCCGCCGAGCAGGCCATCGCCGCCGTGCGCGGCGCGCTGGGCGATGCGCCCTTCGACCTCATTGCCCAGCCCGCCGAGGGGCGCCGCAAAAAGCTGCTGCTGGCCGATATGGACAGCACCATCGTCACCACCGAAACCCTGGATGAGATCGCCGCCTTCGCCGGCCTCAAGGAAAAGATCGCCGAGATCACCGCGCGCTCGATGAATGGCGAGCTGGATTTCAAGCAAGCCCTGACCGAACGCGTGGGCATGCTCAAGGGCCTCGACGCCACAGCCCTGGAGGAGACCTGGAAAACCACGGAGCTCATGCCCGGCGCGCGCGAACTGGTCGCCACCATGCGGGCCCATGGGGCGCATACCGCCCTGGTCTCTGGCGGGTTTACCTTCTTCACGGGCCGCGTGGCCAGGCTGGTGGGGTTTCATGAGCACCACGCCAATACGCTTTTGCTCGAAGCCGGCAAGCTCACCGGCCAGGTTGGGCAGCCCATCCTGGACCGGGACGCCAAACTCGCCACGCTCAAGCGCCTGGCCGCCGCGCATGGGCTGGCGCTGAGTGAGGCCGCCACCATCGGCGATGGCGCGAATGATCTGGCGATGATCCAGGCGGCGGGGCTGGGTGTGGCCTATCGCGCCAAGCCCAGCGTGGCGGCGGCGTCACGGCACCGGATCCAGCATGGGGACTTGCGGGGGTTGCTGTTCGCGCAGGGGTATCGGGCGAGCGATTTCTCAGTCGGCGGGAAGTAGAAAAAAGGCCTCCGGCGGCTGGGGCCGGGGCCCCAGACCCCTTTGATCTCGTGTCGCGCCTGATATACAGAAGGTTGTATAACCTACTGAATATAAATTCAAAAAGAAATGGGGTCCGGGGCCTCGGCCCCAGCCGCCGGAGGCCCTAACCCCGAACGGCTTCCGCCAATTCGCGCACCTGGTCCAGCACCTTGCGCACGCTGTCGACCTTCGCGCGGCCCTGCTCGTCCAGGGACTGGGCGAGTGTATCAATCAGCGCGCTTGCCACCACCGCGCCATCCGCCACACGCGAGGCGAAGCCCGCCTGTTCCGGCGTGCGCACACCAAAGCCGATGGCAATCGGCAGGTCGGTATGGGCGCGGATGCGCGGGATCGCGGCGCGCAGCGCCTCGGGGTCCGCGCTGCGGGTGCCGGTGATGCCGGTGATCGCCACGTAATAGACAAAGCCGGAGGAGGCATTCAGCACCAGCGGCAGGCGCGCATCATCCGTGGTGGGGGCCACCAGGCGGATGATGTCCAGGCCCGCGGCCAGCGCGGCGGGGGCCAGCACCTCGGCCTCCTCGGGGGGCATATCCACGACGATGAGGCCGTCCACGCCGCTCGCTGCCGCATCGGTCACGAAGCGGTCCGGCCCGTAGGAAAGAATGGGATTAAGGTAGCCCATGAGGATGACGGGCGTCGCGTTATCCTCCGTGCGGAAGTCGCGCACCATGGCGAGCGTCCCGGCCAGGGTCGCGCCGGCCTTCAGGCCGCGCTGGCCGGCGAGCTGAATGATCGGCCCATCGGCCATGGGGTCGGTGAAGGGGACACCGATCTCGATCAGGTCAGCCCCCGCGCCGGGCATGCCGCGCAGGATGGCCATGCTCGTCGCGGGGTCGGGGTCGTAGGCTTCGAGGAAGGGAATGAGCGCGCCGCGCCCCTCGGCCTTCAGTGCGGCGAATTTGGCCGCAATCCGGCTCACAGCTTCACCCCGAGATGACCCGCCACGGTGAAGATGTCCTTATCGCCGCGCCCGCACATGTTCATGACGATCAGTGTCTCGGCCGGCAGGCTTGGCGCCACCTTCAACACATGGGCGAGGGCATGCGCCGGTTCGAGGGCGGGGATGATCCCTTCCAGCTTCGAGCACAGCTGAAAGGCGTCCAGCGCCTCCTTGTCCGTCGCGTTCACGTATTCGACGCGGCCGAGTTCATGCAACCAGGAATGCTCGGGGCCGACGCCCGGGTAATCCAGGCCGGCGCTGATGGAATGGCCTTCGAGGATCTGGCCGTTCTCGTCCTGCAGCAGATAGGTGCGGTTGCCATGCAGCACCCCGGGGCGGCCGCCGGTCAGGCTTGCCGCGTGCTCGGGCGTGTCCACGCCATGGCC